>NZ_KV801105.1:0-170511 GCF_001810405.1 Staphylococcus sp. HMSC069D12 | reverse complement strand
CAACATGAGTATTTGGATCCGTTGTCACCGTAATCGGTGTTTTAGTAGTCGCCTTTCCACCTAGTGGTGTTGAAACTCTAGGTTTAGTTGGAGGCGTCGAATCCGTTGCTTTGACTGGATCAGATATAGAGCTATTAGGATGTTCCGCGTTATCCGTTGCTTTGGCAATCACATTACCTTCTGGAATAGGACGAGTTGGCGTTATAGTAACATGTCCATTAGCTCCCGTAGTCCCAGAACCAATAACATTGTTATCCTTGTCTAATAATTGAACATTCGTATTAGGGTCCGTAATAACTTCAATTGGTGTTAAAGTTGTCGCCTTTCCACCTAGTGGTGTTGAAACTCTAGGTTTAGTTGGAGGTGTAGTATCCGTCGCTTTTCTAGGTGCAGACGTTGAAACGTTGTTAGCAGGGTCATACGCTTTGGCAATCACATTACCTTCTACAATAGGTGTTGTAGGAGTGATTATTATATGACCATTTCCGTCAGTCGTACCTGTACCTATAATGTGCCCATTTTTATCAGTTAAATCCACTCGTGTATTTGGATCAGTAGTAACAGTAATCGGTGTTAAAGTTGTTGCTTTACCAGTTAAATCTGTATCGACAGTTGGAATTGTTGGTGGAATAGTATCTGTTACTGATACGTGATCAGAATCTATTGAGTTTGGTGTCTCTGCACCATCCGTAGCGCGTGCGTAGATTTTACCTAAAGGTAGTGGTGCTGTTGGCGTAACAATACCGTGGCCGTCCATTCCAGTAAGAACTAAACCATAACTTTTTCCATTTTCATCAAAAATTTCCACTCTAGCCATAACATCTGTAGAAACATCAATTGGTGTTCTCGTACCTACTTTATTTACTAAATTAGTATTAATTACTGGTTTTCTAGGTGGTGTTGTGTCAGTAACGTGTCTTGGATCAGATGTTGCATTATTAGTTGCATCAGTTTGATCATATGCTTTCGCAGTGATATTACCTTCGAAAAGATAATGATCTGGAGTGATATTCACATGTCCATTAGAACCAGTAATTCCACGACCGATGACATTATTATTTTTATCTAATAGTTCTACTCGCGTATTTGGTGTAGATGTAATGTCGATAACTGGTGTAGAGAAAGCTTTACCTGCAACATCTGTGTTAATGACTGGTTTCATTACAGGTATAAGTGTTGTCGCTTGAACAGGAATCGAAACAGAACTATTCGGATGTAAAGCATTATCTGTAGCTTTCGCAGTCACATTTCCCTCAGGAATAACTCGATCTGGCGTAATAATCACATGACCACTAGAATCCGTTGTACCCGCTCCAAAAATACGTCCATTTTTATCAATTAATGCAACATGTGTATTTGGATCAGTAGAAACATCAATCGGTGTTAATGTACCAGCTTTATATACTAATCGAGTGTTAATGACTGGTGTTGTAGGTGGAATCGTGTCAGTTGCAAATTTAGGATTGGATGTTGAAACTTTTGATTCATCACTTTGATTATAAGCTTTTGCAGTGACATTACCTTCAGGTATAGGACGAGTTGGCGTAATGAAAGCATGTCCATTAGAACCTGTAGTACCTGTACCAATTTTATTGCCATTTTTATCGAAAATTTCTACTTTAGTATTCGGATCAGTAGAAACGTCGATGACAGAAGTTGTTGTTGCTTTACCTACTAAATTAGAGTTAATAGTTGGTTTTAATGGCGGCTGATTTTCGATAGAAGTTAATGCACTATCTTCAGGTAATAAACGACCTGATAAAACGGTATAGGCAGATTTACTTGTACCACCCATTGCTGCTGTGTTGGCATATGACCAAGCGTTTTCCAATTCTGCATTCGTCACATTATCTCTTAATTTAACTTCAAGATGCATGTGATAAGCGCGATTTGCACCTTCTGGATGGTTGGGATCTACTTGAATACCAATTCCATAGTTCCAACCACTGTAAATGCCTCTTTGGTCTTCGACTGCTTTTCTCAAATCAGGATTATTTCTATTTGAGTGGAAATATTCGTTCGCATCAGAATTATAACTTCTGCCAGGACGAACACCATAACTGAGATAAAATGTTGTGTGACCAAAGTCATGTTGATTGCTATTTAGCATATCAATTATTTGAGTACTGTTATCTGGATCGATGATAAAATCGTTCGGTGACTCACTCAATAGACTGTTACTACCACTTCTTCTTTCATAAGCAGTATAAGATAGATTTCTAACTGAATCACTCGAAAATGAGCCATCTGAATTTAATTTCATTACTTTATATGGTAATAGCAATGTCATACCTAGACGATGTTGAGAACCACGTGGAATGAAATTAAATCCATCATTGTTGAAGAAAACATCATAAACTAAGTATTTTGAATTTCCATCACGTTTATAATAAGCACGCATTACGGTCTTTCTAGATGTAATATTTTCCACACCATTAACTTGTTGACCAGTACCTAACGCCCTACCATCAGGTAATGAGGCATAGTTACGTTGGTACACAATGACGTTTCTACCGGCATTCCAACGACCATTTAAAGTTGTAAATCTAAAATTAGTACCCTTTTCAATTTGTTGACCGTTTCTTGGATCGCGTTTACCTGAATGAGAACGAGTAATCACATTTGCTAATGAATTACGCGTTCGCTCTAATCTTGTAACTAATTCTAGAAGTGATTGTTGCGAAACATTACTAGATTGAGTGAAACGACTACTTTCTACAATTAATTTTTTCGCTTCTTCAATATGAGGATTTGAAGGTTCTATAGTTTCAACTTCTAATAATTTACTTTGAATTTCTTGAGTAAGATTAGTCAGTTTAGAAATGTTTTTGTCATCAATTTTCTGTTTGTTATCCGACTTAGATTCTTTAGGTGTGTCTAGCTTATCATCAATTTGTTTATCTGTTTTTTCATCTTTAGTGACTGGCGATCTTTCTTCCATCTTTTCTTTAATAGATGTTGATGTCGAATTAGTAATTTCTTTTTCGCTTGTTTGAGTTTCTATTGCATTTTTTTCTGTAGTTATCTTGTCATTTTCTTTTGATTGCTTATTGATTTCTGCAGCTTGATCAGGAGTTTGATCATTTTGAATTGTTATTGCATCATTTGGATTACTATTATTGTCTCGGGATGATTGTGGTTCAGTATTTTGCTGTGCTTTTTCAACTGTCGTGTTGGTATATTCATTCGCATGGGCTTGATCAGTATGCATTCCTAAAAATACTAACGTAGCGATTAATGTTGAGAAAGTTCCCACTGCATACTTTCGAATACTGAACTTTTGCAGTTTATCTCGATGATTCATTGATGTGCTTCTCTCCTATTCTATGTTGTATATTCTTGATGTTGATGTTATGAGTAGTTTTGAAAAAGTAATTCCGATAACACATAGCTCAATATCAAATGGATTGATAATTAAGTTACCATATTTATTGTCTTAATTTTTTCAGTCATTAGAACATAAAAAATTGCTCGACAAAAGTTTCACAACTCCTCTCGGGTGTTAATTTCAATTATCATTATGAAATGAACAATTCAATAGTTGTTCTATTTAATTGTATCATTAATTTAATTGAGTGTGAAATAGATTTTATTTTAATAAAATAAAAAATAAATATTGAGAAACGTTATAAATTAGTCGAAAAAGAGACTCAAAACACATTATAGGTCTTGAGTCTTTGTACTAAATTATAATTTTGTTGATATATATTTTCCAGAAACATAAAGTTCATGTTCGTTGCAAATTGAAAGTATGTGGTTAAGTGAATGTGCATAAGCCATATCTCTATAAATTTCCATGCTATTTAGTGGCACATCAGTAAATATTTTGGCTAACTTTTTTGACAAAGTTAAATTATACTTATCTGCTTCAATTTTCTTACGTTGTCCAGGAGTCAATTGTTCAATATTGGATAATACGTTCTCAACACTTCCATAGGATTGAATCAATTTAAGAGCTGTTTTTTCACCTATACCTTTAACACCAGGATATCCGTCTGCAGAATCACCCATAAACGCTTTAATATCAATTAATTGTTGTGGATTTAACTGATATTCTTCATTAAAACGAGTTAAAGTATAACGATTATAAATATTAAATCCTTTCTTTATTAACCAAACTTCTACATTATTATTAATGCATTGTAATAAGTCTTTATCTCCAGTGATGATGTGGACCTCGTTATTATCAGAAAATGTTTTTGCCAAAGTTCCTATCACATCATCAGCTTCATAATTAGTCATTCCAACATTTATAAATCCAAATTGGTCTGAAATTTCTTTGACATAGTCAAACTGTGGAATAAGCTCTTCTGGTGGTGCCGGACGATTTTGCTTATAGTCAGTATACATATCATTTCTAAAAGTGGATTGTCCCATATCCCAACATACAGCTACATGACTAGGATTGATTTCATTTATTGCTGTGAAGATATGTCTAACGAAACCTTGAATTCCGTTAGTTGGTATACCTTTTGAATTATACATAAATTGATTGTGTAAACTTGTAGCATAGAAATGTCTAAATAATAAAGCCATTCCATCTACTAATAGGACACGATTTTTCATATTTTGTGCCTTCCTTCTATTTTAATAGTGCGTTTAATTTTTGATTCGCAATACGTAATTGCTCGATTAATGTATTGTCTAAATTAAATGATAATAATTCATCGATTTGATCTTGAATTGCATCCTCAATTTGCGCAAATTTCTCTTCAGCTTCTTTATTCATCCAAGCAACATACTGAATCAATGCCTGTCTAAATTCACTAATTTGATTTTGTAATAACTCTAACGTATTTGAACTGATTTGTTCTTGTAACTCTCGTTGAGTATTTGGATTCAAAATTCGACGTTTCGTTAATTGTTTAGGTAAAGCATTAATCATGTCATTTAAATCAACACGCAAGAATGCCTTTTCGGTAAAATTAGGCATAATTGAAAAATCTGAATTAATAAATACATGCAATTGATTTAATTTTTGGATTGTCGGTGCGACTTGTTCGCTAAGTTGACGGTTATAATATTTCTTGATTCGTTCAACTAATAAACTTTGTTCTAAATATAGTCGTTGATGTATTTGATCTAAAAATGCTTTAGAAGAAATTTTCTTTTCATCATTAAAATCACTATTTTGAGTCATCTGACTATTAAATATACTTTTAACATCATCCAATAATTGTAATTTTAATCTGCCATTTAAATGATAAATCTGATCTTCAACTTCATTATTAGTACGTTGTTCTGTAGTAAATAGCAATTGATTTGGTAACCTTTGTTCATTTTGATATTTCTTCAATTGTTGCTGACGTTGTTCAATATGAGATTGGTTAGTTTTATAATCATGAATCATCTCTTCGAAAGAAATATTGATTTGCTCAAGTTGTTTAACCATTTGTTGCTCTAAAATTATATTTGAATCAACTTCTACAAATTGGTCAATGCTATGACGTAGCTGATTAATACCTTCATCGTTCCCTCTCAATGCTTGTCTACTTGAAACACCAAAGATATCTGACTTCAAGTTTACTTGAGTTAAAGCATCTTTAACGTAATGTTTTACCGCAGCTAAATCATCACTGTTTTCTGCAAGGTCTACAGCGTTGATAACCATTTTGAATGCTTGATTTTCATTAAGTTGATTCATCTCTTTCATATGTTCGATGAAGTTTTTATCATTATCTGTAAATGAATGATTAAAATAACTCACATATAAAATTAAATCGGATGAGGTTAAAATTTGTTCAGTTTCGTTTGTATGACGTTGATTGTTTGAATGTAAGCCTAGTGAATCAACGATTATTTTTCCTTTCAACCATTCTAATGGTAAATTGATGTGCACGGTTTTAACAAAAGTAGCAAACTCATCTTCAGCACTCCATTTTTTTATTTCCTCTTGAGAAATCGTATGTTTCACACCTTCATCCAACATATCTTTATACATAGAAAAATGTTTGTGAACTGCACTTACAAAAGCAAGTTGGTTCTTTTCTAATTTGTTTTTTAATTGTGGTACATCAGATTGGACAAATGCTTCGAGTGATTCGAAAGAAACATTATGGTATTCAATGAGTTGATTAAGTTCATTTAATAGTTGTTCTTCAGTTTTAAGTGTGATTTGACTATCCTCACCGTAAGATAATTCAGTCGTAGCTGCAGTTGTAGGATTTGGTGAACTTACTAAGTATTGCCCACCTAATAAGGCATTAATTAAACTACTTTTTCCTGCACTGAATGTACCAAATACACCAATTTTGACAAGTTTATTTTCTAATCGTTCTAATGTATCTTTAATATCATTTTTTGTTCTATCAAATAATGGTACAGGTTCAATAATGTTTAATGCTTCTTGAATGTTAACCTTTTTAGTATTACGCTCATTTAAATTTTCATCAGACGCGCTCTCATCTTTTTCTAAAACTTGATCATTGTTTTCTAAAATATAGTTTGCTTCAGTTCTTCCTATTAATTTATCTAAAGAGTCATCCATATGGATATAATAATGTTGATAATTTTTAGTTGTTAGAGATTCTTTTAAATTTTGTAATTCAATATAATGCTCATATATCTGTAGATCATCATTAGTTTCTTCAGTTAAACCTTGCGCTTGTGTATGATTAATCGCTTGATTAAATAACGGATTGGATTGTTTTTCTACAAAATTAGTAATAGCTTTAAGCACTTCATCACTAAAAGTAAGTACATAAGTATTACTTATACTCGTTTGAGGTTGATATAAATTGGAAATTAAACTTGAATCTATTTCGTAATGTTGATTTAATACATCATGATTAACTTCAGAGTTATTAATAAAACGCGTTAAAAATGACATGTCCTCTCGTAAGGGTTGTCGAATTTGTTGATTAACTTTGTCTTGAAGTTTAGAAACAACATTCTGTAAGCGTGCTTCTTGTTCCTCTTGCTTTTTCTTCTTTTTGTTTAAAAAGCCGCCAACTTTAAAATCATCACTCATACTTTCAAGATAATGTCTAATATCTTCACGCATGTCATGTGTCATAATGTATGCATTATCTAATATATCTTTTCGCTTTTGTTTTAAAAAACTTAATAATTGATCAGGATTATTTAAGAGTCGAGCTTCTTCACTAACGGCTTGATTTTGTTGAAATTTAGCATAGGCTTGTTCAAATTCATCTTCATTTATATTAAGCTGTTCTAGAATATCTTGTAGTTCATTTTGAATATATCCTAATTGAGCCTCTGTAATAAACTTAACTGTACGATTTACATAATTCTCAATAGGTTCTCTATAATTATCATTCTGTATTAAATATTGAGAAAGACGTGAAAGTTCATTTTCGGGATGATCGAATTTTGTTACATAGAAAATATCTGTAAGTTTAATATCCCAATCTTCTATTGATTTATTGACTCTTTGTTTGAAAGTTTCAAAAGTAATTTCATCTTCATTATGTTTATCGATTTGATTAATGATAAAAATGACTGGTATACCTACATCATTCATTCTTTTAATAAATTGAAAATTTAATGCAGATTGTACATGATTGTAATCTACTGTATAGAACAAAATGTTGCTTGTATACATGAATTGTTCAGTTGTAGACTGATGTGTAATTACGTTTGAGTCTACCCCAGGTGTATCTTGAAGCGTAAAACCATTTTTGAATTTTGAAGAAGGAAAATTAATTTCAACAGACTCTACATCTACATTTAAACGATTCATTTTTTTGACTTCGTCATATGTTTTTAATTTTGTATATTGTTGATTTTCTAAATTAGCTATAATTTCTTGTTTGTCTGCAACTGATACGATTGCAGTATTACTTGTGGTAGGTACTGGTGAACTTGGAAGAATATCTTGTTCTAATAATAAGTTAATTAATGTAGATTTCCCCGCTGAAAAGTGACCAACAAAAGAAGCGGTATATTGATTTAAATATACCTTTTTTATTACTTGATTAATAGTATGTATTAAAGTTGCATTTTTTGATTTTTCAACTTCTTTTTTTAATTTATATAAAATATCTAATTGTTCATTATTAGCCATGCTAAGTCCCCTTTGTTTCAAACATTCAAATAAAAAAGTAACAGCCTGAGACATACTTAATGTAACAGGCTATTCTTAATCGGGTAGGCAGATTTAAAATTAAATATACTGTTTAAGTTTATTCAACAAAAATTATACTTACTAAAGTAAAAACTTTAATTTTTATTTCTGACTGGCTACCTATTTATTAAATTTTATCACAACAATAGTTTGAAACAAATATAAAGAATAGTTAATTGAACCAAGCTGGTTTATCTCCATCAGTGTTTGGTTTATTAACACCTATGTTTTCTTTAGAATATAATTCTGGGTTTTTCGCTATACGTACAGCTAAACTTGCAATACTGCGTCTTGAAACTTCTGTTCCTCTAAATTGAGTATCCTTCGATGTAACTTCGTAATCTGTCTCATTTTTAAATGTAAGCCATGCTGGACGAATAATTGTATAATCTAATGTTGATGCTTCAATAATATCTGCAGCTTTACGATATTTTGTCAATTTCTCCCCAAATTGAGATTTATTAAATTCATTAAATTTAGCTGGTAATTCATCGTAAATACCAGGGGCAGCTACAAAGATTAATCGTTTAACATCTTTTTTAGACATAGCATCTACAATAGCTTGTGCTTCGATATCTAATGAACCAGATAGACTAGCAAATACAACATCAACTTTATCAAGTGCTTGCTCTAAATCTTTTGAGTTTTTTGCATCGCCTTCATAAACTGTTACTCGATTTGATGCGTAATCAGGAATTCGATGCGCATTTCTTAAAAATAAATCTACATTAAAATTAGAATCCTCTAAAAATATTTTAGTAGCCTCGATAGAGACCTTACCATTTGCGCCTATTATTAATACTGTTTGCATATTATTTCTCTCCTAACTAAGATGTATATAAATTTATGTATTTGTATCTATATTTAACACTCTTACTATCACTTTACATCAGTAATAATAAGAGTGCTAATGAATTGATTAAATTAATTAAATATTATTAGCTACATTAAGAAAAATTTACAAATTTAATAAAAATTATATAGTAGTTGGCTTTTTACCCCAATATTGATAATAAGTACATTCAATATAGCCGTTAAATAATTTTCTTCTTTTAGTAGCTTTTCGATTAACTAAAAATTCAAATTCCTTGTTACTAGTCAAGATGTAAGTTGATAAATGTGAATGTTGATTCATTAATTTACCAATATAACGATACATTTCTTCGACTTCTTCCCTATCTCCAATTCGTTCACCATATGGAGGGTTTCCAACTAAAGCTACTGATTCATCGGTATCAATTGTTAATGTATTCACATCTTTAACACTAAATTGGATTATATCTGCCAAACCGACTTCTTTAGCATTACGTTTAGCAATTTCAACCATTTCAGGATCTATATCTGATGCAAATACTTGAATGTCTTTATCGTAATTAGCTTGTTGATCAGCATCATCTCGCATATCATCATAAATATTGGGAGGCATAATATTCCATTCTTCAGAAACAAAATCTCGATTGAAGCCTGGTGCAATATTTTGAGCGATTAAACATGCTTCTATGGCAATAGTACCTGAACCACAGAAAGGATCTATAAAAGGCGTATCTCCCTTCCAATTGGCAAGTCGTACCAGACTCGCTGCCAACGTTTCTTTAATAGGAGCTTCCCCCTGAGCAATACGATATCCACGACGGTTCAAACCTGAACCTGAGGTATCGATAGTCAATAATACATTATCTTTTAAAATAGCTACCTCAACAGGGTATTTAGCACCACATTCATTTAACCAGCCTTTTTCATCATAAGCTTTTTTTAAACGTTCAACAATCGCTTTTTTAGTAATAGCTTGACAGTCTGGTACACTATATAATGTTGATTTAACACTTCTACCTTGAACTGGGAATTGCCCTTCTTTATCAATAATGTTTTCCCAAGGTAGCGATTTTGTTTTTTCAAAAAGTTCATCAAATGTTGTAGCGTTGAAACGGCCTACAACAATTTTAATACGATCAGCTGTGCGTAACCATAAATTGCATTGCACAATAGCTTTAGCATCACCTTCAAAAAAGATACGTCCATTTTCAACCTGTGTTTCATAACCGAGTTCTTGGATTTCTTTGGCTACAACAGCTTCTAATCCCATTGGACAAACTGCTAATAATTGGAACATTACGTTTTCTCCTTTTTTATAGATATATTTATATGTTAACAAAATTTATTATGTATGAGTAAAAAAATAAAAAGCTCTCCAATCAATGGGAGAGCTAAACTAGTTCATGATATTTCTGTAAGCCATGTTCTGTACCGTTGTACTCATAACGTACACTAGTTGTACTGGTACGTCGGTGGTAACCATCTGTCTACAAATCTTTATATTCCGAATAAAGATGTCTCGTTTATACGTTGAATTCCGCTAAACAAGTGCTCCTACCAAATTTGGATTGCTCACTCGAGGGGTTTACCGCGTTCCACCCTTCATATTTCTATGAAAGCTACGTCACTGTGGCACTTTCAAACTAATTTAACCATATCATAAGACTTAGGTTATTTCGTTGCCGTCAAATTAATGCCTTGATTTATTGTTTCATCAAGCACGAACACTACAATCATCTCAGACTGTGTGAGCATGGACTTTCCTCTATATTTCTATAGCGATCACCCAAAATATCACTTTTGCGATTATATCATAATTTTTTATACTATAACAGATATTTTTAAAGAATATCTGTTGTTAATTGAATACTTATTATTAGACAAAAAATATCCAATTGATAACATTCATTAATTAAGCTAAGTTAGATTACTTTCCAAAAACAGCTTTTTCTAGATTTGAAATTCTTTTTAAAATATCAACATTATTGTTTGATGAACTTGAGTTGTTTGAAGAAAACGATTTATTGTCAGAAGGTCTTGTTGTTGCCACTCTTAGTCTTAATTCTTCAACTTCTTTTTTTAATTTGTTATTTTCTTCAGACAATTTTACAACTTCATTATTCATATCAGCCATTTTTTGATAATCTGTAATGATATCATCTAAAAAAGCATCTACTTCCTCACGACGATAACCACGGGCCATAGTTTTTTCGAAATCTTTTTCATAGATATCTTTTGCTGAAAGCTTTAAAGAAACATCTGCCATTTTTTTCACCTCATTCGAAACTTTGAACTTGCTCCCACTGCATATCATTTATAAAATCAGTGAGTTCATCAAATGCCACAATATCACAAGTATAGTTTGTTTTATTTATAAAATCAACTAACATCCTTTTAAAGAATTTTGGGCTTCCTTCTTGCTCTTCATCATATATAAGTATAGTCATATCTGTATGATCTAACATAAACTGATCTGTTTGTTTAAATTGATATGGTCCTTCATATTCGGTATGATGTACACTTTCCATAAAATCAGCTTCTTGAGCAATTTTATTATACTTCATTTGATTCTGTTCATTCCACTTAGAAGTATGCCCATAAAAAGGCGTTATAATTCCTAATTTTAAATCCGGATACTCAACTCGCAAATCAATAACTACTTCAGCAGTCCATAATTCAATACCAAGTTGTCCTTGAATAAGTACCCACTCAAGCCCCTCATCAATATATTGTAATAATTTATGTCTGATAAAAGCTTTTAAATAATATACTTCAGGTGCGTCATCTTTGAAAATATTTAGTTCAAAAGATTTATACCCTGTTACATACACAGTTTTCAAATGCTCAACATCACCCTTCAATAGTTTGATAAATATAATTTAAATCGTAGTTAACAGCTTTTAACTTCTCATTAAAAAGCTTTTTGCTTGTTCTATAAAAGTGACAATCTACTGATAATTCTTTATATGACTTAATTAGTAAATCAAACTTATTAGCATTCATATAACTCAATTGAATAATCTGGGGTTTTAATTTAATGAGATTTTCTAACTTAGTGTCTATCGCTTGCGAATAAGGGTAAACTACTTCATAAAAATCAAAGTTCGTCTCGGAATTTTTAACAATATTATAGCGATCTTCTATTGTATGTAATTCATTGATTAAATCATTTATCAATATAGTATCCATGAAGACGCCCCCCCTTATATTCAATTTAATTTATCATAATTTAAACTAACCGTCATTTAAATTGCTAGCTATATAAACAGGATAAATACATTGAAATATTGTTTTACTAGTTAATTAACGTTAAAATAAAGTAGATTAATAATGAAATTCATAGATAAGATTAAATACTTATTTGTCTATTTTTATTATTATCTATCATAGTTTGAACATATAATCATTTTTCATAAATGATTATTAATAGTATTAGTTAGTGTAAGTTTTACATAACCTCTATTATATGAATTCAAACTTGTGTGGTGAATTAAATGAATTACCCTAATGGAAAACCTTTTAAGGGAAATACGACTATGGTCGGAAGAAATGGTAAATCGAGTTTTAGTAATATAGAATATGGTGGCCGTGGTATGACTCTTGAAAAGGATATTGAACTTTCAAATGATTATTATTTAAAACATGGTAAAGCGGTTATCCATAAAAAACCAACACCTGTTCAAATCGTTAATGTTCATTATCCCAAGCGAAGTAAAGCAGTTATAAATGAGGCTTACTTTCGTACACCTTCAACTACAGATTATAATGGCGTTTATAATGGTCATTATATTGATTTTGAAGCAAAGGAAACTAAAAATAAAACATCTTTTCCTTTGAATAATATTCATGATCATCAAGTAGAACATATGAAAAATACATTTCTTCAAAAAGGAATTGTATTTTTAATTATAAGATTTAAATTACTTGATGAAGTATATTTATTGCCATTTTCCAAATTCCAAAAATATTGGGATAGATATAAAAATGAAATAAAAAAATCAATAACAGTTGAAGAAATAAGAAAAAATAGTTACTATATTCCTTATCAGTATCAACCAAGATTAAATTACCTCAATGCAGTTGATAAGTTGATATTAGATGAAAGTGAGGACCGCGTATGACGGAAAATAAAGGATCTTCTCAACCTAAAAATGGTAAAAATGGGAAGTCCAAAGCAAAAAAGAATAAGAATGTGAAAAGAACGATTATCAAGATTATTGGCTTTTTATTAATTGCCTTTATCGTTTTAGTTCTATTAGGCATTTTATTATTTGCGTATTATGCATGGAAAGCTCCTGCATTTACCGAATCTAAATTACAAGATCCTAAACCGGCAGAAATTTACGACAAAAATGGTGATTTAGTAAAAAAATTAGATAACGGCGCAAGAAGAGAACATGTTGAGTTAAAAGATGTTCCTAAAAATATGAGAAATGCTGTGTTAGCAACTGAAGATAACCGATTCTATGACCACGGTGCAATTGACTATAAACGTTTATTTGGTGCCATTGGTAAAAACTTGACTGGTGGATTTGGTTCACAAGGTGCATCTACTTTAACACAACAAGTAGTTAAACGAGCATTCTTAAGTGAAGAGAAATCTATCGGACGTAAAGCACAAGAAGCTTACCTATCCTACCGTCTAGAACAAGAGTACAGTAAAGATGAAATCTTCCAAATGTACTTAAATAAAATTTATTATTCAGATGGTGTTTATGGCGTTAAAGCTGCAGCTAAATATTACTTCAATAAAGATTTGAAAGATTTAAATCTTGCGGAAGAAGCATATTTAGCAGGTTTACCACAGGTGCCTAACCTTTATAATATTTACGACAACCCTAAACAAGCGGAAAATCGTAAAAACACTGTACTCTACTTAATGCATTATCACAACAGAATTTCTGATAAAGAGTATAATGCCGCTAAGAAAATTAATTTAAAAGCTAATTTAGTAGATCGTACAGCTAAGGAACGTCAAATTGGCACTGATAACTCTGATTCAGAATACGATTCATATGTGAACTTTGTTAAATCTGAATTGATGAACAATAAAGAATTCAAGAATAAAAACTTGAGTGATGTTCTTCAAAGTGGAATTAAGATTTATACAAATATGGACAAAGATGTTCAAAAAACATTACAAGATCGTATAGACAACGGTAATTACTATAAAAATGAAGACCAACGTGTTGGTTCTACAATTCTTGATAGTAAGACTGGTGGCTTAGTTGCAATTTCTGGAGGTCGTAACTTCAAGGACGTTGTTGACAATAACGCTGCAACTGATGCGCATTTAACTGGTTCATCATTGAAACCGTTCTTAGCTTATGGTCCAGCTATTGAAAACATGCAATGGGCTACGAATCATGCAATTCAAGACGAATCAAGCTATTCAATTGATGGTGGTACATTCCGTAACTATGATGGAAATGGACATGGTACTGTAACTGCGTATGATGCGTTAAGACAAAGTTTCAACATTCCAGCGCTTAAAACTTGGCAACAAGTTAATTCACAAGCTGGGGATAATGCAGCTAAGAAATTCGCATCAAAAGTTGGATTAGATTATCAAAGTGGCATTGGCCCTTCTGATGTACTTGGTGGTGGCGCTTCTGAGTTCTCACCTACTCAATTAGCATCTGCTTTCGCAGCAATTGCTAACGGCGGTACTTACAATAACGCACATTCTATCCAAAAAGTTGTAACAGCTGATGATGACACAATTGAGTTTGACCATACAAGTCATAAAGCTATGAAAGACTACACTTCTTATATGTTAGCTGAAATGCTTACAGGTACATTCAAAGCCTATGGTTCAGCCTATGGACATGGCGTATCAGGCGTTACTATGGGTGCTAAAACTGGTACAAGTACTTATGGTACTGAAATTAACCAACAATATAACCTACCTGATAACGCTGCAAAAGACGTTTGGATAAATGGTTTCACACCTAAATACACAATGTCTATCTGGATGGGCTTCAGTGAAATTAAAGAAGGTGGCGTTAACTCATTCTTAGGTCACTCAGAACAAGAATATCCACAATATTTATATGAGGATGTTATGTCTGATATTACTTCAAGTGATGATGGTGACTTCAAGAAACCAGATTCAGTTAATGGCTCAAGCGCTGATAATTTATCAGTAAGTGGTCACCCAGATAACAACACGACTAATCGTGAAGTAAATGGTAGCAGTGGCTCAAGTTCATCAAATAGCTCAAATAGTTCAAATAACTCAAGTAATTCTAATAGTAGTAACACTAATAATAGTGGCAATACTAATTCAGGAACTACAAACAATAATTCAACAACACAAGGTACTAATACTGTCGGAAGTACACTTTCAAACATCTTTAATTTAAATAATATTTTCGATTTTAAAAAGTCCTCATAGTGTTTTTGAAATGTTAAATAATTAAAAGAAGGCAATTTCTATTACATCAAATAGAAATTGCCTTTCTTTATAATCATTGATACAAACTTAAATATTTGAGTATAAATATAAGCCAGTAGATGAATTAAATAACTCATTTTACTGGCTAATTACTGTTATAGTATTAACTTTGTCGCTTTCTTCTAATTTGGTATGACGCATTCATTTTAATTAACTCATTTTTTAAAGTCTTCATTTGACTATAACCCATAAAGTGATATTTTCTAGCTAACATATATCGATAGCGTTCTTCAAAGTTCATTGGAACTACTGGGTATTGATCTAATAATTTGAAATCAATAGTTTTAATTTCATTAATTTCTTTAAAAAATTGAATTATTAAATCAAAGTACTTATCGATTACTGGCTTAGCGTTTGATGAATTTAATGCTCTTTGTTTAGTGTATTCATCAAGTAACTCTTCAATTTCATCAAATTCTTGTTTATTAATCATTTAATCAAGCTTCCTTTAATTGTCCTTTCATACGTTTTTGCCCTTCTCTACAATCATTTAGTAAGGGACATATGTCACACTTAGGCTTTCTAGCTAAACAATGGTAGCGACCAAAGAAGATAAGTTGATGATGACTTCTACTCCATCTTTCCTTTGGAATAATACTACATAATCTATCCTCTACTTGTGTCACATTATCTTTCCATCTATTAATTCCTAGTCGCTTAGAAACACGTTCAACATGCGTATCAACTGCTAATGATGGCTCATCGAAAGCTACACTCATAACAACATTTGCTGTTTTACGACCGACTCCAGCTAAACTTTCTAATTCTTTATGAGTACTAGGAATTTGACCATTGAATTGTTCGAGTAGTGACTGACAAAGCTTTTGTATATTTTTCGCTTTGTTACGATATAAGCCAATCGAACGTATATCATTTTGCAGTTCTTCGATATCCACATTCAAGTAGTCTTGAGGCGTTTTATACTTTTGAAAAAGCGTACGTGTAACTTTATTTACTAAATTATCGGTACATTGAGCTGATAAAAGGACTGCAATTGTTAATTCGAAAGCATTATCATGTTTGAGCTCGCATTCAGCATTTGGAAACATATCAGCTATGACATCTATCATTTCTAGTGCTTTCTTTTTACTTATCATCTAACTTCTCCCCATTTAACCAATCAAATTTTGGTATATGATTAACCGTATGTGTCATAGATGGCTTGTTAAATTGTTCTCTTATTTTCTTAGATTCTTCAGTAGTTGTGACATTATTCTTTTTCCAATTTAACAATATACGATCTACGTACTTGAAACTAAGTTTGTCATGACTATATGCTTCATCTAACGCTGCTCTAATTAAAGTAAAGTCATGCTTGTCTGTGTCAATCCATTGATTAAGTGTTTCAATTTCATATGGTGAAATAGGTCTAGCAAACAAGGATTCTATATATTGGAAAAGGTCTTTAAAATTTTGTTGAGATTGATTTGTTAGTTGTTTTGAATGATCTTGAGATAAAATATTGCTTAATTTTTCATAGAAACCATCTAAATTCATATATTCCGTAAATTTACCTTCTTCGTCCTTTTTTACATGAAGTTGTAATAAATCCCTTTGAATTAAATGCTGAATGATGCTAGTTATTTCACGTGGTTCCATATCTGAGCCTAATTTCAACTCATCGATGGATGGTTGTTTATTTGTTGTTTCAGAGGCATAAATCAATTTAATTAAAATAATTAAATCTTTTTCTGTCAGTCCTAATTCACTATAATGGTCAAATAATTCTCTTCTAACGACGACAGGACGTGTTTTGAGTTGAATTTTATTCAAATTGATATTCCTCCTCTTTAAAGTTGAAAAAGCGTCCAGTCAACATGCTGACTGGACGAGAAAATTAATATGGTATGTGGGATTAGAACTTATGGATATAAACGATTTAATAATCGTGGGAATGGAGCAGTTTCTCTTACGTGTTCCACACCAGAAATCCAAGCAACAGTTCTCTCTAACCCTAATCCAAATCCGCTATGTGGCACACTACCATAACGACGTAAGTCTAAATAATAGTTATAACTTTCAGTGTCTAATTGATGTTCATCTATACGTTGTTCTAATAATTCTAAATCATTAATACGTTCAGAACCACCAATGATTTCACCATAACCCTCTGGTGCAATTAAATCTGCACATAAAACTGTTTCTTCATTCTCTGGATTTGGTTGCATATAGAATGGTTTAATTTTAGTTGGATAATTTGTAATAAATACAGGTAAATCATAATGATTTGCAATAGCAGTTTCATGTGGTGCACCGAAGTCCTCGCCCCACTCAATATCATCGAAACCTTCTTCTTTTAAGAACTTAATTGCATCATCATAAGAAATTCTTGGGAAAGGTGCTGAAACCTTTTCAAGTTTACTCGTATCTCTATCTAGTGCTTTAAGTTCTAATTGACAATTATTAAGTACAGATTTAACGACATCTGATACATACTGTTCTTGGACTTCTAAACTTTCCACATGATTTGTAAATGCCATTTCTGGTTCAATCATCCAGAATTCAATCAAATGGCGTCGAGTTTTAGATTTTTCAGCTCTGAAAGTTGGTCCAAATGAGAACACACGACCATGAGCCATTGCAGCTGCTTCCATATATAATTGACCACTTTGAGAAAGGAAAGCATCTTCATCAAAGTACTTAGTATGGAATAATTCACTTGTTCCTTCTGGAGCACTTGCTGTTAAGATTGGAGGATCAATTTTAGTGAATCCATTTTCATTAAAGAATTCGTATGTCGCTCTAATAATTTCATTTCTGATTTTCATAACAGCATGTTGTTTTTTTGAACGCAACCATAAATGTCTATGATCCATTAAAAATTCAGTACCGTGATTTTTAGGTGTAATTGGATAATCATGTGCTTCGTGAATAACTTCAATTGATTTCACTTGCATTTCGTAGCCTAAATCTGAACGGTTATCTTCTGTGATAACACCAGTCACATAAAGTGATGATTCTTGTGTAATTTCTTTAGCTAGTTGGAATGTTTCTTCAGAAACCTCTGATTTAACCACTACACCTTGCATAAAGCCACTACCATCACGTAATTGTAAAAAGGCAATCTTGCCACTTGAACGTTTATTTGTTAACCAAGCACCAATAGTCACTTCTTGGTTAAGATGTTGTTTAGCTTGTTTAATCGTTGTTTTCATAACCAATCTCCTAATTGTCATTCTTTGTAATCAATACTTATTTATTTTAACAAAATAAATTGTGAAGTTCTAGCATGTAAACACACTATCTCAATGTATAACAGTTTGAATCATTTATTAGCATCAATATTATGTTGGATTTTGTTAACAAGTTTGCTAAATTGTTTAATATCGCCCTTTTTTTGCTTATAATTTTCTAAAGTTTGAGCAAAAAAGTTTTTATAGTTACTGCTTACAAGACGATCATCAAAAGAGACAATCAACCCTTGATCATCTTCATTGCGAATTAAACGACCTAAACCTTGTCTAAAACGAGTAACTGCGTCGGGTAAAACATAGTCCTTAAAGGTAGAATCAAATTCAGAATCCATAAGCCAATGTTTCGTATTGTATTTATTCATAAATGGAAGTTTAGCTATCATAACACATTTAATACCTTTAGCTTGATAATCAAAACCTTCGAAAAACGTTGATGTGCCAAGTAAAATTGTCTTATCAAAATTATTAAATTGTTGAACAATTTTATAGTTTTGATTTTGTTGTTGTGTAAGTACTACATAGTCTTCAAAAGTGGGTAATTCATTTAATAACTCTTGTACCATGTGCATCATACGGTAGCTTGTAAATAACACTAAACATTTCGAATCAGTGATTGTTACATACTCTTGAATATAATCCACTATAGATGCTACGTAATCATCGATATTTTTGAAGTTATAAGAACTAACATCATTAGGAATAAACACGTTCGTATTCGTGTGATTAGATAGTGTCGATGGAACTTGATACGTGTTAAAATGCACATCTTCTTTAAACCAATTTTTAAAGGCATCAAATTTATGATTAAACGTCAATGTTCCAGAAATAAATGTTAATGAATTAAATTTATCTAAAACGCGAGTCGTTAAAATATCACGAACTGCATAATCTTTAACAATCAATTTAATAGTTGACTTTTGAGTTAGATTCCTAATGGATAAGTACGCAGTATGTTTATCTTTTAAACTCTGCTCTATATTTCGATAAGTATCATTAATATATATAAGTTGTTTGCGTAAAGTCTTAATTGTTTTGTGCGTCATACCATTAAAAATTTCTAATGTCTTATTTATCTTATCAACAATCAAATGCAAATCTTTAAGTATCTGAGTTGAATCAAATTCAAATACATAATGGTGTCGATGTATATCATCATCATAAACGTCAGAGTTTTGAATGATTTCGAATATATGATTAAATAGACGTTCATTTAAATCATGTATTTCTGATATATTCATTTTTAAACCGAATACATCTATCGGTGCGATATCTAAACGTTCTAAAATTCGTTGTTGTTCTAGTTTATCAATCGCTTTTAATAATTTTTCATTTTCATTTTTTCCTATTAAACCAAGTTGATATTTTAAATCTGAATAATCGAGTTCATTAGTGACTTGGTTTAATGCATAGTCAGGTAAACGATGTGCCTCATCAATTATACAATCATCGAAAAGTTGATAAATTGAATTCTCTTGGTCTGAGTGTATGAGATGTGCATGATTAGTGATTCCGATTTGAATATGATGTGCATTTCGTTTGATGTAATTGTAATAATGTATATCATGTCTAACTGGTACATAAGTTTCAATCTTTTGGTCAAAATACATTTTCTGGCCACCTTTAAGATTTAAATCTTGAATATCTCCAGTTTCCGTTTCGATAATCCAGGTCAATAATTGCATTTTTAAAATATTAACTTCATAGTTGGTAGTTTCATCTTTCAAAATCTGACTAATTAATCCAAGTGAAATGTATTCAGATTTACTTTTTATAAGTGTGGCATTAATTTTAAAGTTTAGTGCTTGATTGATACTCGGAATATCTTTTAGCAAAAGTTGATTTTGCAACAGTTTAGTATTAGTCGAAATCATGACATGACGTCCAGTTTCAATGTTATACATCAAAGCTGCCAAAAGATATGCCAATGACTTTCCACTACCTAAAGGTGCTTCAATCATCGCTTTATCATTGTGCATGAGTTGCTCTAGGATGATTTCAGATAAATATAGTTGTTGTGGACGATATGTTAGATTAAGTGACTTAACTACTTCACTATACAATTCTTTAAGTGATCCATTAAATGTTGTTTTAGGTGCTTTTAAATCAATTTGCTTTTTATAAATTATTTGTTCGAATTGACCGTATTGATTATCTAAAGATGAATTTTCATGTTGACGTACCATTTCAAACAAGACATTAAATAAGTCATATTTTAAATTTTTACTTAAATAATAGAGTTGTTTTAATGTATCTATTGGTAGTTGTTCGAATTTTTGAAAGGCTTTAATCATTAGTAATGCAGTAGTAGTAGCGTCTTCATCAGCTCTATGTGCGTTGTCTAAGGGTATGTCGTGTGCCTCTGCTAATTCACTAAGTTGATAACTCTTATCAGTAGGATAAGCAATTTTAAATACTTCTAACGTATCCAGAACCTTTTTAGGTTCAAAATCTATATTACAGTTTTGAAAGGCTTTTTTTATAAAATTTAAGTCAAAATCAACATTATGAGCAACGAACACACTATCTTTCAATTGTTTGTAAATTTCTTGTGCAATTTCATGAAAATAAGGGGCTTGCTCTAACATGGTATCTTCAATAGAAGTCAACGCTTGGATGAATGGAGGAATTTCCAAATCAGTACGAATCATAGAATGATAAGTCCCAGATATTTTATTGTTACTTACAAAAGTAATACCAATTTGTATAATTTCATCATAATCAAGTTGATTGCCAGTTGTCTCTAAATCTACAACTGCATAACTTGTGTGTCCCATAACTAACTCTCCTTATCTTCATGTCATTCGCATTATATATCTATATCCGCACTAATAAGGCGTCTAACTTCATTATTTTCGTCTCTAACTATTAAGAAACCATCGTCATCAATATCGATTGCTTCACCTATAAATTGTTTGTCGTTTTCAGTGAAACGCAATTGTCGTTGCCATATATTTGAGGCTTCAATATACTCATTTCGAATTTCTGAAAAAAACTTTGTTAAAAATTGTGAATATCGTTTTTCGATTGATGAAATGAGCTTTTCTAAAAATGAGTATCGATTAATTTTATTATTACTATGTAAACGAATGCTTGTTGCTCTCTGTTTAATATCATCAGAGAAATCACTGTCACTGTGATTTAAATTAATACCTATACCACAAATAATAGCGTCAATTGAATCGTAATTTGCTATCATTTCAGTTAAAAAGCCACATACTTTTTTATCAGCAATATAGATATCGTTCGGCCATTTAATTTCTACTTTATCATTCGTGAAAGATTGTATTGCATCCCTAATTCCTAAAGCAATAAACAAGTTAAATTTTGGGATCATTGAAAAAGGTACATTTGGACGCAATACTAGAGACATCCATAAACCTTTTCCTTTTGAAGAAGCCCAATTACGATTAAATCGACCTCTTCCTTTTGTTTGTTCGTCACTTAATATAATCATAGACTTATTATTATCTACCAATTCTTGCTTAGCAATAATCTGAGTTGATTCAACACTTTCAAATACTTTTATCTCCGAAGCTAGTTGTGAATTTTTTAAAATATAAGATACGATACCATTATACCAACTATCTGGGAGTTCATTTAGTTGGTGGCCTTTATGATTGATAGATTCGATTTTGCAACCATCTTTTTTTAATTGATCAATGACTTTTTTAACAGCTGCTCTAGAAATATTTAGCTGATCAGCAATATATTGTCCCGAAATATATTCAGATTGATGCATATATAGCATACGTATAACATCTTGACTATATTTTGACATTCTCTTTCACCCACTTCAATAATTCATCTTTTAAATTTGGAACTTTATTTGTTAACACATCATTTTCTATTTGTCTAAGAACTTCTTTCAGCCAAGGGCCACTTTTTTTAGACGTAATTCTAAGTATATCTCCACCATTAATATTTAGATCTCTACGACTTCTAATAGGTAAATGTTGATCAATTTTTTTTATTGATTGAAGATTAAATATTAACGGAGAGGCTACTTTAATGTTATTGTCTTCAAGTATTGAATTAATAGCAATGATATCTAAAATATTATTCATACCATAGTCATAAACGAATAATTTTAATTGATCTTTAGATGAAACATGAGGCATCTCTAGCATTATTTTATGATATTGATTGATTTTAATTTTCTCATTGTTGCTTATATTTAAGTCAGAAAGTGAAGTATTTGTTTGTTCAACAGTCATTAATATTGCTAACCATAATTCAAAGCTTATTGGTGAATTAACTTTAGTTTGCTTCATATCAAGACTGCTAAAGAAAGGTACATAATTAAAGAAATTCAAACCTATTAGGTTTAGGTAGCTTTGGCTTACATTTTGACCTTTAATTAATTTTTTTAATTCCACGACAATGCGTTCTATAGATAAATGTTCTACATCTGCGATTTGATGTTTCATCGCCTCAAAAGTATCACCTTCTATAGTAAAATTCAATTGGGATTGAAAGCGTAAGCCTCTTAAAATGCGTAATGCATCCTCTTTAAACCGTTCTTTAGCATCACCAACAGTTTTAATAATATGTTGATTCAATGCTGCATTACCGTCAAAATAGTCATAAATATTAAAATTTTTATCCATGGCAATTGCATTAATTGTAAAGTCACGACGTTGTAAATCTTCTTTTAAATCACGCACGAAATAGACTTCACTAGGCCTACGATGATCAACATACTCTGCTTCAGCTCTGAAGGTTGTTACTTCATAATTTGTTCCTTGATACACGACATTTATAGTGCCATGCTCTCTCCCGATTGAGATAGTCTTGTCAAATATTTTTTCTATTTCATCTGGTGTAGCACTAGTAGTAATATCGATGTCGTGAATGGGTCTGTTCATTAAGTAATCTCTCACCGATCCACCAACGAAATATGCTTCAAATCCATGTTGTTCTATTTTTTCTAAAATGGGTTTTGCTTGATTAAATAGTTCTGTTCCCATACTAATCCTCTTTTTGATTTAACATTTTTCTATAGTAGTGTTCATATTGATCAGTTATTAATTCTGAACCAAATCGTACATCAATATCCTTTAACATAGCAGTTTGCATTTTATTATATAATTCTTTATTTGAAAGCAGTTGTAACGCATATTCACTTGCACTAGTGCTATCTCCTATATCCACAATGAAACCAGTCTCATCATGTTTAATAACCTCTTTAATCCCACCAGCATTAGAACCTATCGGCACTACTCCTGTTTTCATTGCCTCAAGCAAAGTTAATCCAAAGCTTTCTTTTTCACTTAATAGAAGTACTAAATCAGACATTTGGTAAAATTCACTTACTTGGTCTTGCTTGCCTAAGAATAGTACATCACTATCGATACCTAAGTGACGCGCTAACTTTCTCATGTCTAATAATTCAGGACCGTCTCCTAACAAGATTAATTTACTTGGTATGTTTTTATGAACTTTAGCAAATGTCTCTAATATAGTATCTATGCGTTTCACTTTTCTAAAATTAGATACATGTATAAGTACCTTTTCATCAGGTTTAATACCATATACTTCTTTAAGCGTTTCATCATGACGCGTTGGAAATTCATTTTCACGCACAAAATTATAAATAGGAACAATTTCTTTCTCGGTTTCAATGATTGATTTAGTTTGATGTGCTAAAGAGTGACTCACACTTGTAACAATATCACTTTGCTCAATCCCAAATTTAATGGCGCCTTTGAGTGAATGGTCGTAACCTAGCACTGTGATATCAGTACCGTGTAACGTGGTCATTATTTTAATATCTTTTCCAGACATTTGACGTGCTAAAATTCCACAAACTGCATGAGGTACTGCATAGTGCATGTGTAATACATCTAAATCGTATTCCTTTATAACTTCTGAAATTTTAGTACTCAAAGTAATATCATATGGAGGATATTGAAAGACTGCATATTGATTTACTTCAACTTGATGAAAAGTAATATTAGGTAAAGGTTTACGTATTCTAAAAGGAATATTGGAAGTTATAAAATGTACTTCATGGCCTCTTTCTGCCATTTTTATTCCTAGCTCAGTAGCAATAATACCAGAACCGCCCATAGATGGATAACATGTGATACCTATTTTCATGAAAAACTATCCTCCTCTTGTTTATATTTATTTGCGTTCAAAACGATTTTTATCTCTAGTGTTGAACTTTTCCATTGTTTCATTAAAACTTTCAGTCATATCAATATCTAATGAATTAGCTATACAAAGTAAAACAAATAAATTGTCTCCTAATTCAGCTTTAATTGTATTATCTTCTTCAGTTTCTTTCTTTTTCTTTTCACCATGATAGTGGTTTATCTCTCTAGCAAGTTCTCCAACTTCTTCTGTTAAACGTGCTAAATTTGCCAGTGGAGAAAAATAACCAGCTTTGAATTGTCCAATGTACGCATCAACTTCATTTTGCATTTCTTTCATAGATTTCATTACGATCACTTTCTCCTTTATTATTGACTCTTATTAAGTATATATCATATTAAAAAATCATGCATTTTATGAATATGAAAAGAACAGACTATATTTTAAATCATACTGCTATATTTAAAAAATAAAAAAGGAGCAGAACAGAATTCATCTTGAATTCATTGTTCTACTCTCTTATAAGGATATCTAAAGTTAAAAATTTTGGTATTTGAACATTCAAAGTTTTAAATAACTACTAAAAATTTATAGTAGTTTTTACATCATTGTTTTTTATACCTATAACCCTAATTTCATTAATTATCACTTGCTTTAGCGATTAGAATAATTCTAACTAGTTCTGCAACAGCTGTCGCAGTAGCAGCAACATAAGTCATTGCAGCGGCTGAAAGAACCTTTTTAGCATGTTTATATTCTTTTTCATTTACAATGTTTAATGCAGTTATTTGTTTCATTGCTCTTGAACTTGCGTCAAATTCAACAGGTAAAGTTACGATTGAGAATAAGACTGCAAGTGACATTAACCCAGCACCAATCCATAAAGCTGTTGAGCCAAATGCACTACCCATAGCTGTTAAGATGATACCTAACATGATAATCATGTAACTTAATGAACTACCTAAATTAGCTAGTGGTACTAATGCACTTCTAAATCTTAAAAATGCATACCCTTGTTGATGTTGAATCGCATGTCCAACTTCGTGTGCAGCAATAGCTGTACCAGCTACTGAAGGTCTATCGAAGTTTGCAGGAGATAAACAAACAACTTTCTTTTTAGGATCATAGTGGTCTGTTAAGAAACCTTCACCCTTTACTACGTCAACATCATAAATACCATTTGCATGAAGTATTTCTTCTGCTACCTCGCGACCAGTTTTACCACTTGTTGATCTTACTTGTGCATATTTTTCATAGTTAGATTTTACTTTGTGTTGTGCCCACATAGGAATGAGCATAATAATGACAATATATATTATATAAGACATTATAGACAATAATTCCACTCTCCTTTAATCATATTCTACTGACTATCTTGTATTTAATCAAATAATTTAACCGATAAGATTTTTTTAAATTATAATATAAACTTAGTGCAAAAACACTTAGCCAGAAAGCAATATAGCCTACCATCTCTTTGTGCTGTTCAATAAAATCATAGTACGACGGGTACTTATTTAAAACATAATCCATATAGTCATTGTTAAGTACCCAGATCATTGCCACTAATAGCCCACTAATCCTAATTTTTAAACGAGGATAGAAATAAATAGCTTGAATCGCCATAATACCATGACTTATAATCAAAAAAACATTCATTATGGTTAAGTTTTGATCTAGATTAATCATGAGAATATTCATTATTATTGCCCAAAGTCCATATTTAACTAAAGTTACGAATGCAAGCGCCTCTACAAATGGGATATGCTTATTAAAAATGAGACAAATAATAACAATACACAAAAAAAGTGAAGCGATTGGGCTATCTGGTATAAATGGCAAGAAATACCAAGGTGTTTTAACTAATTGATCACCATACCAAATAAATCCATATAAGGTACCGAGTATGTTGAAAATAAGTAAAAAGATTAAGCAAGAGTGGCGATATAAGGTTAACTCCCACATCTGTTTTAATGTAAGCATGTGATTAAATTCCTTTGTGGCTTTATCGGTTTTCAAGGACTTCTAAAATCTGTGTTAATTGGTAAAATTGTTCTCGATCATTAAGTTGTAAGCTTAAATCTATATTATGTCGTAAGTGTTCTACTAGCGAATGCACTTTTGTAGAATCGAGAGGTAAATTATAAATTGTGTTTAGATAAGCCATGTACTGAGGAGAGTACATTAATTGATGAATAATTAAATCATTGAATCTAAAATCTATCGAGTGTTGGTCTGAAAAATGAATAAGAATATCGAAGTCGTTATGATGAGTTGTTACGTATTCGAATATCTCATTTGTATTAATGAGTAAGTGATTATTTTTAACTAATCTAATTGCTGGTGCATCTGTATTTGTTAAAGCAAGTTCTAACGTTTTATGGTCAAATATTCTTTGGTTTACAAAATGTACATGTTCTAGTAACTCGGTATGAGATTTAATATAATTTAAAATCCACACGCTAATTCGTGATTTAAAATGATAATGAAACAAAGCATATTCAATATAACTTTGTTTCATTTGTGTAAGTGTTTGAGTCAAAAGAATCACCTACATTAATAATCAAGACGATTGGCTTCTTCTTGCCATGTCTCATTACTAGGATCCATTTCTATTAATTGTTGTAATATTGTTTTCGCTTTTTCTTTATAACCGATTTCGATTAAATAATAGTAATAGTCATTTAAGAAAGCGCTTTGAGTTTTCATTGTAGGATAAGCTAGTTCAAAGAAATGTTGTGCTTCTTTATCACGTTCTTCTTGGCCAAATGCATGAGCTAAATGCCACATGAATACAGGGTCCAAATCATCTTCATCCACATATGATAGCAATGCGATGATTGCTTCATAATCTTCTTCATTTCGGAACAAATCACTCAAAATTAATAAAGGTTCATGATAAGCATTGTCCACTTCAAGTGCTTGTTTTAGTAATTCAACACCTTCATTTGCATCACCATGTTCAATTTCTAAACTTCCTGTTGAAACCATCAATTCTTTATAAAATTGATTTAAACGTAACCCCTCTTTGCCGGTCTCAATGGCATCAGGATAATTTTTTTCATTTTCATAAAGTGATTGTAAATAGAAATATCCTTGAATAAAATCGGGATCTTTCGATAGAAGGTTCTTAGTAATTTTAATGGCTTCATGAGTGATATCATTTTTTTCATACGCGATTGCTTTTTTGAAGAAATCTTCAGAAGTCATTTCATCTTCATTAATTTCATCATATAGATTAATCGCATCACTATAGTTTCCACTTTGTAATGCACAATCTGCCATACGAGCAAATAAATTAATACCATTTACTTCGTATTCACCCGTATCTAATACGACTTCATATTCACGTGTAGCGCGCAAATATTGACCATCAAAATATAGCATCTCAGCTAATGCGAAATGGATGATTGGATCATTTGGCTCTAATTCCCTAGCTTCAATTAATTTATCAATGGCAACTTCTGTCATATTAATTTGCTGATATAAATCAGCCTCTAACATTAATTTTTCTGTTGATATTGCAACTTGACTTAAATATTCTAATGCTTCATCAGTTTGATTCTCTGACATTAGACCTTCAATAAAATATATAAGTAATTCACTTTCATCTGGATATTTATGATATAAAGTTCTAAATACCTCTAGACCTTGAGGTGTTAAACCAAAATTATATAGGGTTTCACCAAGAATAAATAATGCATCGTCATTATTAGAAGTTAAAGCATCATTTACACGAGAATCTAAATTATCTAATTTTTGAAGATTGATATCGTCTATTAATTTATAGATATCTTCCATACTGTTTTATCCCTCATTTTCTAAAAGCATTAATTTAGGAAGGAAACCTGGGAACGATACATTTACTGCATCAAACTGACGGATATTCAGTGGTTCATCACTTAATAATGATGCAATAGCTAACATCATCCCTATTCGGTGATCTGTTAAACTATCTACGGTTGCTGACTTTTTAAATTCTGAAGGATGAATAATAAGTCCGTCATCAGTGGGTTGCAATTCAAACCCTAATAAACCGAGCATGTCTGCAGTCGTATCAATTCGATTAGTTTCTTTCACTTTTAATTCTTCTGCATCTTTAATAATACTAGTACCACTTGCTTGTGTACACAATAGTGCAATAATTGGTAACTCGTCAATAGCTTTTGGAACTATATCACCTTCAATAAGAACAGGTTTTAAGTTTGGTGTGTATTTAACACGGATTGATGCAGTAGGTTCTGATGTATCTGTGATATTTAAACATTCAATATTTCCTTCCATTTGTTTAACGATATCTATAATACCTGAACGAGTTGGATTGATGCCAACATTATGAATTGTAATATCACTACCAGGAGTAATAAGTGCTGCCACTATAAAGAATGCTGCTGAAGAGATATCACCAGGCACATAAAAATCTTTAGCTTTTATATGTTCGATAGCATTTGGTTGAGTAGTAATTTCTTTACCAGAAATGCTAATCGGAATATTAAAATGTTCAAACATTGTTTCAGTATGATTTCGACTTACATCTAACTCAGTAATTTTAGAACTGTCATTAGAAAATAGACTTGCAAATAATAATGCACTTTTGACTTGTGCACTGGCTACTTCCATTTTATAGGTAATACCATTAATTGAAGCGGGTTTAATAATTAATGGTGTAAAATTATCATCAATGCCAGTAATATTTGCCCCCATTAATCTGAGTGGCTTCATTATTCTATCCATAGGTCGCTTACCTATTGAAGCATCACCGGACAAAACGCAATTTAGATTGAGTCCACTTAGTAAACCAGCTAATAATCGGGTTGTAGTACCAGAATTTCCAGTATATAGTGTTTGATGTGGTGTTTTAAATTTATTATAACCAGGTGAATCAACTATAATCTTTTCATCAGCAAGCTGTAAGTTAACACCTAATAATTTAAATATTTCTATTGTGCGTAAACAATCTTCACCCAAAAGAGGCTTATATATAGTCGATTGACCAGTTGCTAAAGACGCCAACATAATCGCTCGATGGGTCATTGACTTGTCTCCGGGTACTTCAATTTCTCCAATTAAAGGCCCTTTTATATCTATTATTTGCTCATTTGACATACTGTAATCCACCTACTTTAATACTAGTTGTAAATCGTTAAATGCTTTTATTAATATAGTTTTTTCAACATGACATACTCGTGGTTTACCAAGTTCTTCAAGTAATACCATTTGAATACCTTCACCATTATTTTTCTTATCAGTTAGCATATAGTGATACATATCATCAAAGTTTAATTGCTGAACAATTTGAACTGGATAATGAAGTTTCTTTAAATAGTTAGCATAATATGAGATGTCGAATTGTGTATCAAGTAAAGTATTAGCAACTATAAATTGGTAAATGATTCCAATCATAATAGCATGACCATGTGGTATTTTAGTCTTGTACTCAACGGCATGACCGAATGTATGTCCTAAATTTAAATACTTTCGCATATTGTGCTCTTTTTCATCTTTAATGATGACGTTTAGTTTAGCTTTAATTCCTTTGAAGATAAACTGATCTATATCATTCAAAGATTCTAGTTTTTCTTTTGTGGAGAAGTGTTTTTCAATATCATCTACTGCAACTTGACCTGTTAATAGTGCATGCTTATAAACTTCAGCATACCCACTTAGTATTTCGTCATAAGGCAATGTTGCTAAGAAATTTAAATCATATATCACAGCTTTTGGTCTATAAAATGCGCCAATTAAATTTTTACCGTGAATGGAATTAATCCCTACTTTACCTCCCACGCTAGAGTCATGGGCAAGTATTGTTGTAGGTACTTGTATGAAATCAACACCTCTTAATAAAGATGAAGCAAGAAATCCAGTGAAATCTCCAGTAGCACCGCCACCTATCGCAACTAAACAAGTATTACGTGTTAAATTGTATTCAAGAAGGTGTTCTAGCGTTTGTTGATAATGTTCAAACGTCTTCATCTTCTCACCAGCTGGAACTATTATCTTATATATATGTGTTGATTCAAGTAACGGTGTAAACTTAGTTTTAAAGTTAAAATCGACGTACTCATCAATGATAAGAAACACTTTATCATAGTCTTGTATATATTCAGATAACTCCTCGAAAGCATTATGTTCAACTATAATTGGATAATTATTATTTGGATAGGTTGTTTGTAATTGCATATGAAATACCTCGTTCCTTACCTAACAATTTATTAGAATTCAATATTAAGGCGTCTTCGTTCATCAATTTGGGCTTTTAGCTGATCGATATGATTGGATTGAAACTCTTCTGTAATGGCTTTAGCAACCTCAAAAGCAACAACATGTTCACAAACAACACTTGCTGCAGGTACTGCACAACTGTCAGATCGTTCAATCGTGGCTTTGAAGTCTTCTTTAGTATTAATATCAACGGAATTAAGTGGTTTATATAAAGTAGGAATTGGCTTCATAACACCATTAACAATAATTGGCATACCATTTGTCATACCACCTTCAAAGCCACCTAAATGATTGGAGCCTCTATAGAATCCACTTTCATTATCATATAAAATTTCGTCTTGAATTTCGCTACCTGGTTTTTCAGCAGCTTTGAATCCTTCACCGAAGCTTACTCCTTTAAATGCGTTAATACTTACAACACCTTGTGCTATACGACCATCTAATTTACGATCATATTGCACATAACTACCGACTGCAACAGGCATATTTTCAACCATAACTTGAACAACACCACCAATGGAATCGCCATCTTTTTTAGCAGCATCAATTTTATCTCTCATTTTTTGAGCGATAGTTTCATCAATTACACGTACGTCATTCTTATCAATATTTTGTTTGAATGTTTCAGTATCATATAAACCTTCATCTTTAATACCACCAATTTCAACAACACGACTATACATGTGAATGTCTAATTGTTCTAGAAGAATTTTAGATACTGCACCTACTGCAACACGTGCTGCTGTCTCTCGAGCCGATGAACGTTCTAAAACATTTCTTAAATCTCTATGATTATATTTCATACCACCGATTAAATCTGCGTGTCCAGGACGGGGTTTTGTAATCGTACGTTTCATATTATCTCTTTCTTCATCAGAAATAGGCTCAATACCCATAATATTTCTCCAATGAGTGAAATCATCATTTGTGACAACAATCGTAATTGGACTACCAAGTGTATATCCATTTCTGACTCCTGATACAATCTCTACTGCATCTTTTTCAATTTGCATACGACGTCCTCTACCGTAGCCACCTTGACGTTTAAACATTTCTTTATTTATATCTTCCGCTTTAATTTCTAAATTAGCAGGCACACCTTCAATAATTACTGTTAATTGAGGACCATGTGATTCTCCAGATGTTAAATATCTCATGAGAATACGCTCCTTTCCCTTTACTACGTTAAATTGTGATATGTGTTATCATATCACATTCAACCTTATAACATAACTAGTGTGCTACAGTATTTTTTAATTTATTAGAATATTTTAATAATTATCAAATGATAGATTAGTGATTTAATATTCAAATTAAAAAAAGAAGGTAGGACAGAATTCATTGTCCTACCTTTAAAATGTTGAATATATGCTTAATTTAAGAAATTACTTATTTCAATCAACTAAAGCCAATTTGAATTGTAAACGCTTAATAAAATATTTCAATTTACTATTCATATAACCAAGTATCTCTAGGTGCTTCGTAGCTACTTAATTCCTCTTCTTTGAACCATAAATTAATCTCTCTTTGTGCTGATTCAACTGAATCAGAACCATGAATTACGTTTCTTCCTACTGTTAAACCTAAATCTCCTCTTATAGAACCTGGCGTAGCTTCAGAAGGATTTGTTTTACCTATAATATGTCTTGATACATCTACAGCGTCTTCACCTTCGACAACCATTGCAAAAACAGGTGCTGAAGTAATAAATGAAATTAATTTATCATAGAATGGCTTGTCAGTATGTTCGGAATAGTGTTCTTCAGCTAGAGATTGAGGAACTGTCATTAATTTAGCACCGACAAGTTTTAACCCTTTTCTTTCAATACGTGAAATAATTTCTCCCACTAAATTACGTTGTACTGCATCTGGTTTAATCATTAAGAAAGTTCTTTCCATCGTAATTGATCCCCCCTGTGAATTAAGTCTGATTAATTTAAGACTTAAAATATAAATGTTTATTTATGTATAGTAATATTGTGTAACAAACAACCTGCTACTATTCAATAGTAACAGGTTGTTAAAGCGCTTTCAATATTTTTTCGTTCTAAACACTACGTGATCCCATTTTCTTTATTAATTTAATAAAAAGACTTTGAGCATTGGGTTCATCAAGTTCATCAATTAACTTAAGCGCCTTAGCTAAATATTTATCACTAATTGCTTTTGATTCTTTTATACTATAAGAATTTCTAATCTGTTCAATTAGAGGTTTAAACTCTTGAGATTCAGATTGATGATTTAGAGTAGAAATTTTTTTCTTAAATGACGTATCTTTTTTCATTTCAAGTAATACTGGTAACGTTATATGTCCATTCATTAAATCGCTACCAACTGGTTTGCCAAGTTTCTTTTCAGTGCTCGTGAAATCCAAAATATCATCTACTATTTGGAAACTCATACCGATATAATGACCTATCATTTTAAGTTTTCGAATGGTTTCATCATTAGCTTCTGAAGTAATTGCTCCTACTTCAGTTGCTAGCTGAATTAATAAAGCTGTTTTTCTATTGATACGTCTCAGATAGTTAGTAATACTTTGTTCGCTATTAAATTGATCTTGAAATTGGAATAACTCACCAAGTCCTACATTTACAATTGAATTTGAAATTATGTGATGAATTCGATTGTCACGAATTTCAGATAAATGTTCCAGTCCTAATGCTAGTAGAAAGTTTCCAGTTAGTATTGCAGTAGTAACATCCCATTTTTTTACTATGGTTAATCGTCCACGTCGTTTGTCACTCTTATCTATAACATCATCATGAACGAGCGTTGCCATATGAATTAACTCTAATGCAACTGCGACGCGATACGTGTCTTCTGTTTTCTTTTGTGGACCGAATTGACTACTTAATATAACAAATGCAGGTCTAACTCTTTTACCTCCTGAAGAAAGCAAATGTGATGAGGTTTCACGTAATATTGGATCATTGCTTTCAATAGCTTTTTGAAGGCGTTTTTCTACATTTTTTATCTCGCTATTCATGTTTAACTTTGCCACGTTAATCACCTTTTATTTAGTCGAACTTTTTTGTTTATAGCCTAGATGCATTGCAGCAACGCCACCTGTAAAGCTACGAATTTTAATTTTATTAAAGCCAGCTTGTTCAAACAATTGTTTTAACTTATCCTTATCTGGAAAATCGAACGTAGATTGTTGTAACCATTCATATTCTTCTTTTGATTTGGCAAATAATTTACCAAATACTGGCATTACAAATTTAAAGTACAATTTATAAATTTGTTTAAACACAGGCATTGTTGGTTGACTTGTTTCAAGACAAACAATCATTCCACCTGGCTTTAAGACTCTGTTCATTTCTTTTAATGCAACTAAATAATCAGGTACGTTACGTAGACCGAAACCAATAGTTACATAATCAAATGAATTATCTTCAAACGGTAAATTCATTGCATCGCCATGTACTAAATGAATATTGTTCATATGTTTAGTTTTTTCTTTACCAACTTCTAACATGTTTTCACTAAAGTCTAAACCCGTCACCTCACCATAAGCACCAACTGCTTTACTTAAGGCTATTGTCCAATCAGCAGTACCACAACAAACATCAAGTGCTTTACTACCAACTTTAACGTGCATATCTTTCATTACATGTTTGCGCCATACTTTGTGTTGTTCGAAACTAATTATGTTATTTAAACGATCATATTTACTTGAAATATTTTGAAAGACTGTATGAACTTGTTCTTTTTTTGCATTATTTTCAGTCATTAATATTACCTCTACTTTTCTCTATATAACTTTGATTGATATCTTTTAAAAACTGATGTACATCAGCGGCTTGATACATTTTAAGGTAAGATGGATAGTAATCATCAACCTCAGGAATTAATTTTTGATACAAATTTAAAGGGGCTACTTGTTCTTTACTGAAATGAGACAAAGTTATATATGGGAAGATTGTTTCTATTTCAATAATTGCATCATAGATATCTTCAGTTTCTATTACTTGATGATGTATAGATGATTTTAATTCATTAGATTTAACGATTGCTTTACTCATTGCTAATTGAAAAGTTGGATCATTTATTTCAGCTAACAACGTATAAAAATGAGCACTTAGCAAATCACCAATCAAAATAGATTTTTTTGACTTTTGATTTTGAGTAATTTCATCAAGGTGTTTCATTGAAGTATCGATAGTGAGGCAAGCAAGTTTAGCATTCTCAGGAATATCATAACAATCTAATAATTCACCCAATCTAGAGTTTATGTTAATAGCTTCATAGTCATGAATTCCCTTAAGCTTTTGATTAATTTGTCTATTTAATTTGCTTATAGTTCTTTCCATGTTCACACCTCACGTTATTATCACTATACATCTTAACATTATATGAATAAAAATAAAATATAGGGACTTAACGTTACAATTACTTTATTTATTGAATTGAAAAGCTATTACGGAATAACAACATATATAATATAGTAATAAATTATATGCATTAATTCTCTATAATGATTTATGTATAAAAAAAGCCCTTTAAAGGGCTTTTAAGTAAATTATTTAACAGCATCTTTTAATGCTTTACCAGCTTTAAATGCTGGAACTTTACTTGCAGGAATTTCAATTTCTTTACCTGTTTGAGGGTTACGTCCTTTACGTGCAGCACGTTCACGAACCTCAAAGTTTCCGAAACCAATTAATTGAACTTTTTCACCTTTAGAAAGTGATTGTTGTATTGATTCGAAAACAGCATCTACAGCTGAACCAGCTTCTTTTTTAGTTAAATCAGCTTGTTCTGCAACTGCATTAATTAAATCAGTTTTATTCATTACGAGTTCACCTCCAGATGAATGATAATGATATCTTTATATCATTATGCTATGACTTTAACACAACAATTAATGTTACCGCAATAATTTATGCACTTAAAACACTGAAATATCAGTATTTTATGTACAAATCTACGAAAATTTTTTGATAATGAGTAATATTACACTTTATTCAGATTTTTTATCTCTTCCCATTAAATCTTTAACACTGTCTTTAACCGGATTATCTTCGAATAAAACATTGTAAAGTGCATTAGTTATAGGCATATCAACATTTTGTTGTTTAGCTAAATGGTATACAGAATTAGTAGTATAAATACCTTCTACTACCATATTCATTTCATTTAAAGCTTCATCCATCGTTTGGCCTTGTCCTAATTTAAATCCTAAAGTGTAATTACGTGAATGCGTTGATGTACAAGTAACAATTAAATCTCCAATACCACCAAGACCTAAAAATGTCATTGGATCAGCACCTAATTTTTCACCTAATCTGCTTATTTCAGCTAAACCTCGTGTCATTAAAGCAGCTTTAGCATTATCACCATAGCCCATGCCGGCTACAATACCACTTGCAACTGCAATGATATTTTTTAATGCTCCTCCTAGTTCAACACCGACTAAATCATTATTAGTGTATACACGTAGATAATCATTCATAAATAAATCTTGAATCAGTTTGCTAACTTTTTCATCTTTTGATGATGCGGCGACTGTAGTTGGTTGTTTAATCACTACTTCTTCTGCGTGACTAGGACCTGATAAAACACCGATACCACCATTGTGTTCTTCTGAAATTGAATCTTCAATCATTTCTGAAACACGTTTGAATGTATCATTTTCTATTCCTTTTGCAACATGTATAAAAGTTTTCTTAGTATTAATTAAACTATCAATTTCACTTGTAACTTCGCGCATTGCTTTAGTTGGTAGAGCCATTAAATATATATCAGTAAAATTCACGGCTTCTTTAATATCACTAGTTGCTTTAATACTACTGTTTAAAACGACATCTTTTAGATAGCGTTTATTTTGATGGTGATCATTTAATTCTTTCACACTATCTTCATTTTTTCCCCACATTAAAACAGTATGGCCATTTTCAGCTAATACATTAGCTAATGCAGTACCAAAACTTCCCATACCAAAAACAGTAATTTTAGTCATAGTTTTATCTCCTTCTTAGTTTCTTCTTCTTGGAATGATGTGAATAGGTGTTCCTTCAAAACCAAATGCATGACGGATTTGATTTTCAAGGTAACGTTTGTAAGAAAAATGCATTAGTTCGACATCATTAACGAATACAACAAATGTTGGAGGCTCGATAGCTACTTGTGTAGTATAGAATACATTTAAACGACGGCCTTTATCTGTTGGCGTAGGATTCATAGATATAGCGTCAGTGACAACTTCATTTAAAGTAGAACTTTGAACACGTTTTTTATGGTTTTCGCTTGCTTCATTAATATATGGGAATAACGTGCGTAAACGAGTGCCTTCCTTAGCAGAAACAAAAGCAATTTGAGCATAATCTAAAAATTGGAACTGATTTCTGACATCATCAGCAAATTTCTTCATTGTGTTACTATCTTTGTCAACTGTGTCCCATTTATTCACTACAATGACAACTGCTTTACCTTCTTCGTGAGCATATCCTGCAACACGTTTATCTTGCTCGATTATACCTTCCTCAGCATCGATTACAATCAAGACTACATTAGATCGTTCAATTGCTTTAAGTGCACGTAGTACTGAATATTTTTCAGTTGATTCATACACTTTCCCTTTTTTACGCATACCTGCTGTATCTATTAAAACATAATCTTGTCCATCAAAACTGTATTCAGTATCAACAGCATCTCTAGTAGTTCCTGCAACATTTGATACAATAACGCGTTCTTCACCAAGAATTGCATTTACTAAACTAGATTTCCCTACATTAGGACGACCAATTATTGAGAGTCTTATAGTATCTTCATCATATGGATCTTCAGTTTCTTCATTAAAGTGCTTAACTACCTCATCTAATAAATCCCCTAAACCTAAGCCGTGTGATCCTGATATTGGATATGGATCTCCAAAACCTAATGGGTAAAAGTCAAAAATGTCATTTCTCATTTCAAGGTTATCTACTTTATTAACGGCCAATACAACAGGCTTTTTAGATTTATATAGCATCTGTGCAACCATTTCATCACTTTGGGTTAAACCTTCTCGAACGTTCACCATAAAGATAATGACATCTGCTTCATCAATTGCGATTTCAGCTTGTGCTCTTATTTGGGTTTGAAATGGAGCATCTCCAATTTCTATTCCACCAGTATCAATAATATTAAATTCATGTGTTAACCATTCGCCTGATGAATAAATTCTATCACGTGTAACACCAGGTGTGTCTTCGACAATTGAAACACGTTCACCTACTACTCTATTAAATATTGTAGATTTCCCTACATTAGGCCTACCTACAATAGCTACAATAGGTTTCGTCATAAGCTAACTTCCTCTCTTTCTAAAATCTCTATAATTTTATCATATGACCTACTTATTTCAAACAAAGTATGTAAGTTAAGCAAAAATATGGTTTTTAAAACAATAAATCTCGCTACATTTCATAATTTAATTATCATTATAATCCATTAAATTGTGAGAAAATGAAAATTCCCAATTAAAGTCTTAAACTTTAATTGGGAATGAGTTTGTATGATAACTTGAAATTAAAATTTTAAGTCTTTAAATTTATCGCCAAAGACATCACCTAATGTTGGATTGTCTTCATTTGAATCATTACTTAAATAAGATTGAGTTGTAGCATCATCGCTCTCAACAACGTCCTCTTTAGGTAATGTAGCTTTAATTGAAAGTGAGATACGTTCATTTTCTTCATCTATACCTAAAACTTTAACATTAACTTGTTGTCCTGGCTCAAGTTTTTCACCTGGTGTGCCAATATGTTCATGAGCAATTTCTGAAATATGCACTAAACCTTGAACACCTGGAGCAATTTCAACGAAAGCACCGAAGTTAGCTAAACGCACAACTTTACCTTCAATATCATCATCTTCATGAAATTGTCCTTTAATGCTTTCAAATGGTGTAGGTAAAGTATCTTTGATAGAAAGTGAAATACGTTCAGCATCTTTTTCTACAGACTTAACTTTTACATCTACCTCTTGACCTACAGAAACCACATCTTCTGGAGAATCAACATGTTCATGAGATAATTCAGAAACATGGACTAAACCATCTACGCCACCAATATCAACAAAAGCACCAAAGTTAGTTAGACGAGCGACTTTACCTTTAATAACATCACCAGCATTAAGTGATTCTAATAAAGTAGCTTTTTTTACATCATTTTCAGCTTGCTCTACTGCTTTACGGCTTAAAATGACTCTATTATTTTCAGGATCTAATTCTTCTACTTTAATGCGAATAGTTTGTCCATCGAATACAGAGAAATCTTCAATGAAATCAGTTGAAATTAGTGAAGCAGGTACAAAACCGCGTTGACCTACATCTACGACCAGGCCACCTTTAACTACTTCTGTAACTTTAGCCTCAATTATTTCGTCATTATCAATTTTTTCTTGTAAATACTCATATGATTTTTCAGTTTCAAGTTGACGTTTTGAAAGAATATATGCACCTGAGTCATTTTCTTCATCAACTTCGATTTTAGTAACATATGCTTCAATTTCATCACCTTGTTTAACTACCTCACTTGGGTTCTCAATATGATGAGTTGAAAGCTGGCTAATTGGAATGATTCCATTGAATTTGCCACCATTAATATGAACTACGACTTGTTTGTCTTCAACTTGTTGAACCTCACCAGTGACTTTGTCACCTTCTTTAATATCATTAATCATTGATTCATTGAATTCTTCAGTCATCTTGTTTGCCTCCTTATACACTACATACATATAACATCTTATAAACCAGTATGATTGTCAAGAAATTCCCCTTTAGTTTCATAAGTTCTTAAAAAATATCAATTATTAAAATTATAAAATGAAAATTCAACTGATTTATAACTTTTGAAAATTTAAAATTTTTATACGAACTAAATATATGTTATACGATTAAAAAGTGCTTAATAGTTAACACTTTTAATTATATAGAATAAAAATAGCTATTTAAAATAATTCGCACTTTAAACATAGTTAAGTACGAATCACTCTAAATAGCTGTCATTATTTATCTAAATATTGTTAACCAAAGTCATTATTTCTTCAGTTACTTCTTCAATCGTTTTACCAGTTGTATCCACTGTGACGGCGTCATCAGCTTTTTTTAAAGGTGAAATGTCCCGATTCATATCGTAATGATCTCTTTCTTCTATTTCTTTTTTTAATTGCGATAGTGTTGATGGGATACCTCTTTGTTCATTTTCTTTTTGACGTCTTTCAGCTCTTTCTTCAACTGAAGCGATCATGAACACTTTTAATTCTGCATCTGGTAATACTACTGTGCCAATATCTCGGCCATCCATAACAATTCCTTTTTTAGCTGCTAGATCTTTCTGCTTTTCAACTGCAAATGTTCTAACAGGTTCTTTAGAAGCAACATAAGATACATTTTGAGTTACATCATTTTCTCTTAAAAAATCAGTGACGTCTTGATTATCTAATAAAATTCGTTGTCCTTTACTTTTGTCATAGGTTAATTCTAACGTTGTTTGATTAACGAGTGTTTTAAAATCCTCTGGTTTATCATTTTGAAGATATTTATAAGTAATCGCACGGTACATTGCACCTGTATCAACGTAAATCATAGACAATTTACTAGCTACTTGTCGTGCAATAGTACTTTTACCTGCAGCTGCAGGACCATCCAAGGCAATATTAATTAAGTCCATTTTATTTATCCTTCCTTGTTGTTTTATTTGTATTATTTTATCATAAATATGTAAATTAAAAATAGGAGGAACGAAATGAAAAGATTATTAGTTATACATACTGGTGGCACAATTAGTATGTCCCAAAACCAATTTAGTCAGGTAGTAACAAATGATGTGAATCCAATATCTCTTCATAGAGACATTATTGGCCAATACGCTGATGTTGATGAAATTCATCCATTTAACCTTCCGTCTCCTCATATAACAATTCAAAATGTCGAGAAGTTGAGAAATATAATTATTGAAGCTAATGAGACAGATAAATATGATGGTTTTGTAATTACACATGGTACTGATACTCTTGAAGAGACTGCATACCTTTTAGATTTATTATTAGACATTAGATGTCCTGTTGTTATAACTGGTGCAATGAGATCTTCTAATGAAATTGGTTCCGATGGATTATATAATTTCATTTCATCAATTCGTGTAGCCTCTTCTAGTGATGCAAATGACAAAGGCGTTATGGTCGTATTCAATGATGAAATACATACTGCTAGAAATGTAACGAAGACGCATACTTCTAACATCAATACCTTCCAAAGTCCAAATCAAGGACCATTAGGAATATTAACTAAAGATAATGTTCAATTCTATAATCAACCTTATAAACAACAGTCATTTAAAATAATAAATTATCAGTTGAAAGTACCATTGATAAAAGCTTATATGGGTATGGAAAGTGACATATTTAATTTTTATGCGCAACAAAACGTAGATGGTATCGTCATTGAAGCATTAGGCCAAGGAAATTTACCTCCAAGTTGCTTGAAAGGTGTCCAATCTTGTTTAAATAATAATATACCTATTGTGTTAGTTTCTAGATCTTTTAATGGGATTGTAAGTCCAGTTTATGCCTATGAAGGTGGTGGCTTTCAATTAGCGAATAAAGGTTTAATATTTTCAAATGGATTAAATGGTCCTAAAGCAAGACTTAAGTTACTAATTGGCCTAAGTAATCAACTCAATATTGTAGAACTAAAAAATTATTTTGAAAAGCAAAATTAATTACAAGATTTTAGAAAAATAATGTGATTTAATTTGATTTGCTTGAGAAGTTACTACTTAATAATCTTTTGGTATCATATTAATTTATCTTCATAAGGATGATAAGAGCTGAGAAGACACTAATGTTGCGTCGTTCTCAGCTCTTATTAACTATACTGCTGTTTTATACTTCTGTCCTTAACTTTCAAGTGGTGTTTGCTTTTTACTTAAAATACTCTGAGTAATAATCCCGCCATGATATTTACCATTTTCAATAAAGATTGCATTATTATCATTACCTGCAGCAATTACGCCAGCAATATAGCAATTCTCAACATTTGTCTCAAAAGTTTCTTTATTATGAACTGGAGCAGTTCCATATTCATTTGTATTAATTTCAATTCCAATAGATTCTAAGAAATCGTAATCAGGGTGATACCCTATCATTGCAAATACATGATCATTAGGTATCTCTGTAACTTTACCGTTCTTTTCATAAATCACGCTATTCTCTGTTATTTCAGTAACGTTCGCATTGAACTCCATAGTGATTTTTTCATGATTAACTAATGATTCAAAATTTGGCAATATCCATGGTTTAATGGCAGCTGAATATCGATCACCTCTGTATAGTACAGTTACATTTGCACCTGCTTTTTCTAATTCTAATGCAGCGTCAACAGCAGAATTTTTACCACCTATGACAGTAACATCTAAATTAAAAAACGGGTGTGCTTCTTTAAAATAATGTTGTACTTTAGGAAGTTCTGCCCCTTTAACCTCTAACTTATTATGTTGACCATAATAACCGGTTGCAACAGTTAAAAATTTACACTCATAAACATCTTTAGTAGTTGTTATAGTGAACTTATTGTCAATTTTTTTAACAGTGAGTACTTCTTCAAATGCATGAACATTTAACTGATGATGTTTAACAACTTCTCTATAATATACTAGTGCTTGATTGCGTCGGGGTTTACTTTCTTCGACTATAAAAGGAATATCACCGATACTTAATTTATCACTAGATGAGAAAAATGTTTGGTGTGTTGGATATTTATATATAGCATCTACAACATTCCCTTTTTCGATGACTAATGTATCAATACCCTTTCTTTTTTGTTCAATAGCAGCACTTAAACCGCATGGGCCTCCGCCGATAATAATACTTTCTATGCTTTGCATGTCATTGGCCTCCTTTAATCACCCATATATTATAGCAGTTGTTTCGCTATTTCTAAATAGAATAGCACTCACAATATTTATATAAAATTAAAATTATATGTGCATTGAAACAAAAAAAGACTGAAACAATTTTGTTTCAGTCTCTTTAGAATGATGATTAAGTTATTGTGGGATTATTAATTTTTGACCGTTAGAAATATTATTACTTGATAAGCCATTAGCTTGTTTAAGTTTATTTACATTTTCAACAGTACCTTCTCCGTAGTATTGAATAGCGATACGGTATAAGTTTTCATTACCTGATACTACGTGAGTTTGTTGTCCTGAATTAGAACTATTTGATTGATTATTATTGCTGTTACTTTGACTGCTACTGTTTGATGTAGCTTGAGAGTTACCATTGTTATTGTCACTATTTGAGTTACTACCATTATTATCTGATGATGAAACGTTATCAGATGAATTTGATGAAGTACTATTATCTGAAGTGCTACTATTATCATCACTTGAATTACTAGATGATTCATTGTCTGTTGTAGCTTTGTCATTTGAGTCGTCATCATTAGTTGCTTTGTCTTTATCTTTGTCACTGCTAGCTTTGTCTTTGTCGCTATCATTACTAGCTTTGTCTTTATTATCTTTGTTGTTATCTTTGTTAGCAGTTTGTTCTGTTTTGTTATCTGCTTGGTTGCTATCTTTTTTATCGTTGTTTAAATACATTCCAATAAAGATAGCAAGTGCAGCTAGAATAAGTAATAAAGCGATAAGTGGAAGTAAAATACCTGCTAGACCACGTTTCTTTTTACCATTGTGAGCTTGGAATCCATCATTACCATCGTCATGTTTATGATTTCTATGATCGTCTTGATGATCTCTGTTATGGCTATGATTATCTTTATGGTTATGATTATTATTTTTATGGTCTTTTTTATGTTTTGCAGCTGCTACTCCAGCTGCGCCAGCCGCACCAGCCGCACCAGCTGCACCGGCACCAACTGCTGCTTTTTTACCTTTATTACCTTTTTTGGGTTCTTCTTTAGAATGGTTATCTTTGGCGTCAAGATGGTCGTCTTGAAGGTCTTTATCATGTTTTCTGTTTTGATCATATTGATTATCGTTATTTAAACCACGATCATCTTTATGTTCGTTATATTTTGAGTCATGATGTGCATCTTTTTTACGTTTGTCTTTTGCAGCTTTAGCACCAGCAGCTCCAGCGACTGCGGAACCTCCAGCTATTTCAGCGTCTTTGCCATGTCGAGACTTTTTGTTTTGTTGATCTTTGTGATTTCGATTATCTTGACGCTCATCGATATTTTCTTCATGATTACGATCATCATTCAAACTATCATTATCATAGTCTTTATCATGTTTTCTATTTGATGCTTCATGACGATTATTTCTACGTGAAGCATCATCATTAAAGTCTCTATCAAAAGAACGTTTGTCATCCTTATGTATTGGCTCGTTATCTAGATGCTCTTCTTGCTGATTGTGTTGTAACTCATTGAAAGAGTCTTCATCGTGTCGATCATCAAGTGAACCATTAGCGTTTGAATCAGAACTTTGATTATCAAATTTTCTGTTTTTATTAGTAGCTTGGTTACGTCTTCTTTGACGTCTTTGTGCGTTTCTAGGTGGGAATTGTTGGTCTGATTGATTATCAAAGTCATTGGACTCATTTGAATTTTCATCAAACTCGTTTGTATTATCTTCGAATTGATCATCAGAATTAATAGACTGACGATTTTTTTCGAAATCATCTCTAAAATTATTTTTAGACACGGTCATCATCCTCTCTTAAATAATTATTTAAATATCACATACCATATACCCCACAAAGCGTGAAATATGTATAGTATTTAAATATTTCTTGAAAAACTTTAAGTATTATAATTATATCCTCTTAAAATAAATTTAGTAAAGAAAAGCAACTATACTTTAAATAAATATTTTAACTTTTCAGTATAACTTAATTTTCTTTTAACTTTTTTTCTATTGTTAACTTTTATAGGCATCAAATTAGAATCTGTATCACAACATTGCTGAGGTTGAGTTGGATTATCACCAAAAAATTCTAATAAATAACGACGTCTACATTGATCTAGGGATGTATAACCGATCATTCTTTGATAACCTAATTTTTTTCGAATTAATGAATTGTCAAAAATTTTTTTGAGTACGTTGGATGAATATCTTTGACTCAATATGGTTAGTATTTCTTGCTTTTGAGGAGGTAAAAAAGCACCTATATCAAAAGCATCGATGTCTTCAGTAGTTATCGCATCACTAAACAATAATGTCTCTAATATATAGCTATCGTCTGGCTGATATAGACTAATCGCTTGGCTTTGTAAATTATCTCTCCCGGCTCTACCAATTTCTTGTAAGTAATTTGAAGGACTTGTTGATAAATGAAAATGGATGACTGTTCTAATGTCTTTTTTATTAACGCCCATGCCAAAAGCACTAGTAGCCACGATAACGGGTATAAAGTTCTCCATAAATTGATTTTGTACAGTATGTCGTTCTTGATAAGATAAATCACCATGATAAATACCGGTTAAATAACCATGGTCGTATATCATATTGGCTAATTCTAAACAGACCTTTTTAGATGAAACATAAATAATAGTTGGACCGGATTGTTCTAAAAAGTTTAATAGCCACTTAATTTTAGCACCATCATTTTCAAAGTTAAGATGAGAAAAAGATATATTCTCCCGATTCATAGAAGTCTTAATTACGTTTAATTTTCTAGATAAGATAAGATTCAAGTCATTTTCTAAATGAGGTGGTGCTGTAGCTGTTAAAGCCAGTATTGATGCATTTTTATAATGAGATGTTATCTTACCTATTAATGCATAATGAGGTCGGAAATCATAACCCCATTCAGATAAACAATGTGCCTCATCAAGTACAATTAATCCGAAGTCAATTTTCCTAATTAATTTAAAGTTTTGTGTTTGTAAAATAAATTCTGGACTTAAAAAAACAAAGCGACTTTTGTGTAATGAATTTATATTTTGTTGTTTTTCATTTTCATCCATGCCTGAATGAATAGAAGTAACAAATTTCTCACCTTGAGCTTTCAATTGCATCACTTGGTCATCCATAAGAGAGATTAACGGAGATATTATTAATGTTGGCTTTCCTTTCATATAGGTTGGCATTTGGTAACATAAGCTTTTACCACTCCCCGTAGGAAGAATACCTAGGGTATCTTTCTTACTAACTACACTTTCGATTATTTCTTTTTGACCAGGATTAAATGATGAGAATCCGAACCATTCTCTCAATTTTTCTTCAAGCACTCAATTCACCTCTCTCAATACCGACTATTAACAATTTAATTTGAAAATAAGATAATTGATCAAATTCTTCTTTATATAATTTTAATCTATGTCCTCTGTTTTGATAATAAAATGCTATAAATTCACTTGTTTGTGGGCCATTAACAAAGGTTTGGTATTCTGAAAAATATCCTTTTATAAATAATTCAAGAACGTGATCTTCGATTGTGTTAATTTTAACATTTTGGGTCACTGCAGCCTCATCCATAGAAAGACCTTTGAGTAATTGATGATACGTAATTGTCGTTTTATTTAACAAAGTCGGTAATATGATTGTTTGAGTTAATATAGGAAATTGTTTATCGTTTTCTAATGCAAACATCATTTGCACTAAATTATTGAGTTCAAGTTCAAATAACTTAGTTACAGGTATATCTTCTATTAAAGAAACTTGCTGTCGCGTATACATAGGTTCTTCATAACCTTGTAGATAATAATGGATTAAACAGTTGTTAATACATTTTTCATCAATAAAATGAAAGAGCTGTTCGATTTCTTTTTCAAAATCATCAACTAAATTTTGTTCCAGTATTTTTGAATAGATTTGTTTCACTCTACTTTGAACAGTTATTTGTTGTGTAATTGGTATAAAGTTTAAGTGGTTGTTTTTAAAATGAGTTATAGTTTGTATTAGTAATTGAATGCAACTAAAAGTTTGAATCATACTATCGTATGTATATCTTGGATGTATTGTAATGTCAGTATTTTGATTATTATAGGTATCTAAAAATCGCTCAAAAGACGGATATTTTAATTTAGGTAAACTATGATATAATGATAAAAGTTGTTGGGAACATGCATCAAAAAATGTTTGATGTGATTTTTTTCCATTCAAAATATTATAAATACTTTTATTGGTTTTATAATCGAATGAATGATTTGATGCATAGGTAATAATTGAGTGCATTAATGAATCCTCACTTTATATAACTAATAGAATAGTAAATAAATTAATCGAAGTGTTATTTAACATTTGTTATACTAGTGTAGCATTTTTATCAAAGGAGGCGAAGAATTTGGCAAAGTATACAATCGTTGATATGGATACATGTATTGCTTGTGGAGCATGTGGTGCTGCTGCACCTGACATTTACGATTATGACGACGAAGGTATTGCTTTCGTAATCCTTGATGATAATCAAGGTACTGCAGAAGTACCAGAAGAATTATATGAAGATATGGAAGATGCGCTTGAAGGTTGTCCGACTGATTCAATTAAGATTGAAGAAGAACCATTTGATGGTGATGCTCTTAAATTTGAATAGTCACATATTGTGAGTGAATTAATAATGAAACCTCCTAATGTTGAATAATTAGTTCAACATTAGGAGGTTTTCTATGATAATACGCGTTTTAATCTTCTGTATAAAAGCGTAAATATAATTGAAATCACGATACCTTTTATAATATTGAAAGGTATAACTCCTGATAAAATGATAATTTTTAGATTGTTAAAGACATCACCTAAATTAAAAATCATTCCATATAATGGAAGTAAAACAAAGTAATTCAGTATACTAAGTACGATAGTCATCACTATAGTACCTATTGCTAGCCCCACAACCAATGAACGTGGTGTATCACTATGACGGCCTTGACGCTTAGTTACATAATAAGCGGATAACAGGAAACTAACACCTGCTAAAAAATTGGCAAATGGACCAACAGGATCTCCCATATTGAATAAAAAATTAAGTATATTTTTGATAAGTGCTACTAAAATACCAGCAATGGGACCTAAAAGAAATGTTGCTAATAAAGTTGGAACATCACTAAAGTCTAATGTTAAGTATGGTGGTAAAAAAGGTAGCGGAAATTTAATAAATGTTAAAATAAACGCTATGGCACTTAACATGCTAATAGTGATAAGATGTTTGTTTTGTTGCATATTTAATTTTCTCCTTCCATTCATCTTACATAGAATAGGAGATAATTTTGCACAACAAAAAAACCTCCATCTTCTCCCATCCAGACTATACTGTCGGCTTCAGATTTCCACTGAATCAGCCACTTCAAAGAAGCGGGTCGCAGGCTTAATTTACTGCCGGTTGGGAATTGCACCCTACCCCGAAGATGAATTATATAATTGATTAATTTAATTTTTATATTACCTTATGTGAAAGCATTGCGCAATAATGATGCTTAGACTTATTTTAAAAAGAGCAATACACCATTCTTAAGTAGAAGGTGTTTGCTCTTAGATAAAATAAATATATTAATAGGTATATTTATTTTTAGGCTTTGGTAACTTAATTATGAATGTTGTACCTTTGTTTACTTCACTTTCAACTTTAATAGTACCACCATGTTCTTCGATTATCATTTTACAGATAAATAGTCCTAAACCAGTTCCCTGTTTACCTCTAGTTCTTGAAGTCTCTACTTTATAAAATCTGTCGAATACGAGTTCAAGATGCTCTGGGGATATGCCACTACCAGTATCTTTAATGTACAATGTTTGATAGGAATCATCCGTAGTTGTTGTAATTGATATTGAATCACCTGGTTGAGTATAACGTGTGGCATTGTCAATTAAATTTGTTAGAACTTGGTCTATGCGATCGGCATCGTATTCCCACAATTCATCACCGATGTTTGGTTCTAATGACATATTTAATTCTAAATCATCAGCCTGTTGTTTATATTTCATTTGCATTTTAGATAGTAAAGGTTTAATGGGTTGTTTTTCTTTATTAACAGTTAAACCCTCTGCATCCATGCGAGCTACATTTAATAATTCATTTACTAATCGATTTAAACGTTTAGTTTCATCTAATACAATTGATAAAGAATCTCGAATTTCTTCTGGTTCAGTGACAATACCATCTACAATTGATTCAGTGTAACCTTGTAATAACGAAATAGGTGTACGTAATTCATGTGAAACATTGGCAATGAAATCTTTCTTCATCTGATCTAAATTATGTTCATTAGTCATATCTCTTACAATGACTACAATTCCACTACGGCCATCTTGTTGAATTCTCTCTACATAACTCATGATTATGACGTAATATTTATTATTAATCTCATATTCTTGGAATTCGGTGTCTTTTGAAACAAATGTAGTTTCAATTTGCTTTTCAATGTCTTTATATACAGTTTTGTCTATTGATTTAATAATATCGTCAGCCATTTTATTTGAAAGAATAACTTCCCTCTTATCATTTAAACCCAATACACCTTCAATCATAGAATTAATCAAACTATCTCTTATATTTTTTTGAGTTGAAAGTGCCTCTATATTCTCTTGTATTTCAGAACTCATATTATTAAACGTATGTGATAATTCGCCTATCTCATCTTTAGTTGAAACACTTGTCTGTTTTGAATAATCACCTTTAGAAATATTAATAGCTTGAGTTCTAAGTTGTCGTAAAGGTTTAGTAATTCTATTTGACAAAAAGAATGCAAATATTGTTGAAATAGCGATAAATATAATGGCGGTGATTAAAATGATAATGGTAATTGCATTATTAGTATCTTCAATAGACTTTAAATCTTGATAAATGAATACTGCACTATATTTTGAATTTGCATTTTCTTGTGCTTTCATAGGATAGCCTAACAAAATATAGGAATGGGAATTACCGTTATTACTTATTGTTATATTTTGAGTGGTAGACTTTCCTTGAGAGAAGACGCGTTGGAATTGCGAATTCTTGTGTATCTCTTCAAGCATTTTGTCTTTAGTATTGCTATTTGAATTTTTAAAACTTGAAGATTTATTAGCCATTATAATAACGCCACCTGATCCATCTATTAATTGTTGGCTGTGTTCTATAGCTAAAGTTTTATTATCAGCTTGTTCAACTAAGTGGCTGATTCTAGACGCATCTTCTCTTATAGCATTTTCAGTTTGTTGTGTGTAGTAGTATTGTATAAAAGTAATTAATGCCGCACTTAATAAAATTAAAACTGTCGTTACTATGAAAAGTATAGTTAACCACAGTTTTATTACCACACTATTTAGTCGATTCGTCATTAGATTTTACCTCGAATTTGTAACCAACACCCCAAACAGTTTGAATCATATGTGCAGCATCTTCTGATACACGATTAAGTTTCTCACGCAGGCGTTTAACATGAGTGTCTACTGTTCTTAAATCACCATAAAATTCATAATGCCATACTTCTTTTAAAAGTTGTTCACGATCAAACACTTTATTAGGCGTCTTAGCTAAATAAATAAGTAATTCGTACTCTTTTGGAGTTAAATTAACTTGTTGGTTATCTGCTAATACACGATGCGCATCATTATCAATAATTAAATGGTTAAATTCAATAACATCTCTTGCATGAGGTTCACTTTGTTCAGGTTTAGAAGATTGCGTTCTACGTAATAATGCTTTTACTCTTAAAACAACCTCTCTTGGTGAGAATGGTTTGACGATATAATCATCTGCGCCAGACTCAAATCCTTCTACCCTATTTGTTTCTTCGCCTTTAGCTGTAAGCATAATAATAGGTGTGTCTTTATGTTCACGTAACTTAGATGCTACTTCAATACCTTCCATTTCTGGTAACATCAAGTCTAAAAGTATGCACGCATAGTCATTTTCTATAGCAAGATTATAAGCTTCTTTGCCATTACTTGCTTCATGAATCGTAAACGATTCTCTCTCTAGGTATAGTTTTAATAATCTTCTGATTCTATCCTCATCGTCTACAATTAATATTTCATTTGTCATTTTGTTTATACCTCCTACACATGCTCAATTCACTCATTATTATAGCATACAGCATGATTGAAAGCTTTACTTTAAAATTAACTTTGTGAAAAAAATAGCAAGAGAAATTAATATCATTTAATTTCTCTTGCTATTGTAAAATATACTTCATTTATTTTCCATTTTCTGCCATATGTCTTAGTACTTTAACTTCATGAGGTGTCAGTACTCTGCCCTCACCTGCATTTAATCCTTTAAGGTTCAAGTTGCCGAACTCAATTCTTGTTAATTTATCAACTTGATGTCCAAAATGCTCGAACATACGACGAACTTGTCGATTTCGTCCTTCACTAATAGTGATTTCTACAAGTGTAATATTTTTATCTTTATCTTGCTTTTTTACTTTGACTTGAGCTGGTTGGGTAAAACCATCTTCAAGTTCAATTCCATTTTCTAAAGCTTTAACTTCTTCTCTCATGAGGTAACCTTTTAATTTAGCCACATATTTTTTTTGAATATGATATCTTGGATGGGTCATTAAGTTTGTAAATTCGCCATCATTAGTAAGTAACAATAATCCTGATGTATCATAATCTAATCTACCAACAGGATAAATTCTTGTCTCTAAATCTTTAAAGTAGTCAGTAACCACAGTTCGTCCTCTATCGTCAGACACACTTGTTATAACTTGAGTTGGTTTAAAGAACAAAATATACATTTTGTCTTCTTGTTCAATTTTAATTCCTTCAACCTCAACTGTATCAGAACTTTTTACTTTAGTACCTAATTCAGTTACGGTTTGACCGTTAACTTTAACTTTGCCTTCGGTAATTAAAGTTTCAGCTTTTCTTCGTGATGTGTATCCACTATTAGCAATTCGTTTTTGAAGCCTTTCTAATTCTTTACTCATTTTGTATCTCCTTTTTGATTTACTAAATTACTAAAGAAATCTTCCATTTCTTCTTCATCTTCTTCAGTTGTTGGTAAATCTTCAATTTTTTCTATTCCAAATACATTTAAAAACAAATTCGTTGTTTGTAAAGCATGACTACGAGAATTTTCTACATCTTTAGCTTCAATTAATCCTCGTGCAATTAATGTTCTAACTGCACCATCAGAATTAATTCCTCTAATTAATTCTATGTCACTACGACTCAATGGCTGATTATATGCAATAATTGATAATGTTTCCATTGCAGCTTGAGATAATTTCATATTAGATTTTTGTTCAATTAATTGTTCGATATAAGGGGAAGCTTCTTTTTTTGAAGTTAAAATATATGTTGAACCAAATTTTTGAATTATTAAACCACTAGAGGTGTATGATGAAATTAATTCAGATAATTTAGCTTGATTAATATCGAGAATTTCTAATAATTGCTTTTCGTCAAGCCCTTCATCCCCAGCTGTGTATAGTAATGCTTCTATGATTCCGTGTTTATCCAATATTAAAATTCACTCCTCTAATGATACGTATATCATCAAAACTTCTAACTTGTTCTATGTTGATTACTCCTGATTTAGACATCTCTAATATAGCTAAAAAGTGAGTAACCACCTGTTCTATTGGCTCGCTAAAAGTAAATAAACTGAAGAAATTAAAAGATGTATGATGCTTTAATTGTGTAGTTACCTTTTCAGTAGCTTGTTGAATAGTGAAACTTTCTTTAATTATTTCAACTGTCTTAGGCTTATTAAGAGCTAATCTGCTTTTAACGCGTTGATAAGCAACAATTAAATCTGTTAAATCTAAGGTTTGGCTTTCATCCCATGTTACGCTTTTCTCAAGATGGGATAGGTCAGTTGGGTGTTTAGTAAAATAGTGCTCTCGCTCTTCTTTTTTCTCAGTTAACAATTGTGTGTATTCTTTATAATTTTGATATTCAATTAATCGCCCTACCAAATCTTCACGTGGATCTTCTTCAAGGTTATCGTCTACATCATGTTGAGGGAGTAATAATTTACTTTTTATCATTAATAGCTCTGAAGCCATAACTAAATATTCACTAGCTATATTTATTTCTAGTTGCTTCATAGCGTGGACGTATTGCATATATTGCTCTGTTAATGATTTCATTGGTATATCATAAATATCAATTTCATATTTTTGAATTAAGTGGAGTAGCAAATCTAATGGGCCATTAAAGGCATCTAATTTTACTTCATACATATTAATCGTCCTCATATTGAATCTCTATCGTGCATAATTTCTTAAAATATTATAGCATGAATAATACAAACATTAAATTAAGGATGAGATGGATTGGACAAAGCCTTAATCGATTTTTATTATTATTTTCACAAACACCAACATTATTTCTTATGTCATGATATTTTGGAAGAAGCATGGAAATCAAATATAAATTTTTCTAAAAAGGATGGCATAGTGAGTTTAATTTTATTTTCAACTGCTATGTACCATTATAGAAGAGGTAATACAAAAGGTGCACTTGTAACTTTGAAAAAGTCATTGAGCACTTTTGAAAAAGCAAATGATAAAACGTTGTTGCAACTTAATGAGCAAGATTATAAAACATTAATTTTAAGTCAAATTAAATCCATTGAAGATTCAAAATCTTTTAAACCTGTATACATACCGGTAAATAATATTTTTGAAAAACAGATTATTAATACTTATCCAGATTACAAATTTACAACACTTTTAACTCAAGATGAATATATAGTTAATCATCATAAAAAACGAGATAGAAGTGATGTAATCAGTGCAAGACATCAAGCGATGATTGAAAAACAAAATATCAGGAGTGGAAAAGATTTAAAATAAAATGTAGTGTAGCTCGACTTACATTAATTATAAAATATATTTTTGGAAACTTTTATTAAAGTATTCTTAATCCACTCCCAATTTAAGGAGTATTTATTTGTGGTCTAGGCTCTCGGATGAAATTGGTTATACATCTGTCTGATTTGAGTTTTAGAAACATGTGTATATAACTGAGTAGTAGAAATATCAGAATGACCTAACATCTCTTGAACTGCTCGTAAATCTGCGCCATTTTCTAATAAATGAGTAGCAAACGAGTGTCTTAATGTGTGTGGGGTCAAAGTTTTAGTAATATCCGCTCTTAAACCATATTGTTTAATTAGTTTCCATATACCTTGACGTGTCAAAGGTCGACCATGCAAGTTCAAAAACAGTACATTCGTTACCGTTTTTTTAAGTAATTGAGGTCTAACAGTATTGATATAAGTATCTAAGTATTCAATGACAGTGTCACCTAAAGGAATGATTCTCTCTTTGTTCCCTTTACCGAAAACTTTAACAAATCCCATAATTAGGTTGACATCATCTATCTCGATTTGTATTAATTCAGTAACACGCATGCCTGTTGCGTATAATAACTCTAAAATTGTACGATCGCGATACCCATTATTTTTAGTTAAATCCGGTGTTTCTAGTAACTGAATTACTTCTTCAACTTCTAAAACATCTGGAAGTTTTTTTTCGTACTTAGGCGTTTCTATTAAAACGGTGGGATCTTTAGCAGCATATTTTTCGCGTAAAGCAAATTGATGAAAACTACGTATTGTTGAAATAAATCTTGCATTGGATTTCGCGGACGCGCCTTGATCTATTAGAGAACCAAGGCATTCTTGTATTGTTTGTCTATCTATAAAATCAATATGAGCAATTTTTTGTTCTTGCATATATAATTGATATTTTTTCAAATCTCTGCGATAAGCGCCAATCGTATTTTCACTTAAACCTTTTTCAATTTGTATAAATTTTAAATATTCCTCGATAATTGTTTCCATGACAACACCTCTATTTGAATAAACTCAAAATCATTTTTATGTAATAGTATTAAGAAAGACTAAGACAATGATTTAAAATTGTCCTAGCCTATAAGTTAATCTATTTTCCTTTAGCTTGGCATTCAGCGCAAACGCCGTGAAAAGTTAATCTGTGATCAAGAATTTTAAAGTTATATTCTGTTTCTACTCTTTCTTCAACTTGAGGTAATAAGTCTTCATGAATTTCATCAACTTTACCACATTCCATACACACTAAATGATGATGGAAGTGTTTAGCGCCCTCTTTTCTTAAATCAAAGCGTGCAACACCATCACCAAAATTAATTTTGTCAACTACTTTTATTTCAGCTAAAAGTTCTAATGTTCTATAAACAGTGGCTAGTCCAATTTCAGGTGCTTTGTCTTTCACTTTTAAATAAACATCTTCCGCGCTTAGGTGATCCTTTTCATTTTCAATTAGAACTCGTACTGTGGCTTCTCTTTGTGGTGTTAATTTATATGAAGACTGTTGTAATTGTTGTTTAACTCGATTTAATCGTTCTTCCATGGGAGCGACACTCCTCTATCAATAATTATAATCATTTTAAATTGAAAATATTTCAATTACTAAATTACCAATATTTTCAGTTAAATGCAAGAAATTTACAGCACTTAATTAGAATGATTATAATTTAATAATATATATTGTAAACCAATTATTGTTTTAGCATCTTCTATTTCATGATTATCAAGCAATGCTTTTATATCTGAAATCGGTACTTTATGCAATTCAACAAACTCATCTTCATCTAGGTTAAGTTGCCCTTCGCTTAGATTATTGCTGAAGTATATAGTGAGTTTTTCATTAGTGAATCCAGGACAACCATACATGTCTGTTATAAATTCTAAATTATTGGTCACATAACCTGTTTCTTCTTCTAATTCTCGTTTGGCAGCCTCTTCACGAACTTCATCTTGTTCTAATTTTCCAGCAGGTATTTCTAACAAAGTTTTTTCAACTGGTTTACGAAATTGCTTAACAAGTAATACTTCATCATTAGGCGTTATTGCACAGACTGCCACTGCACCGTTATGGTAGACTAATTCCCTTCTAGATGTATTGCCATCAGGCAACTCCACATCATGAATTTCTAAATCTATAATTTTGCCATTATAAATTACTGTTCTATCAAACGTCTTTTCATTAAATTCCATTAAATTCACGTCCCTTTTAATTCATTATATAAATTGGTAAGATGAATGCGTTACCTAAAGTGTATCGAAAGGAGATTGGACATGCAAAAGAATATTTTAAAGAGTGGCATCGAAATTTCAGAATTAGGGTTAGGTTGTATGAGTTTAGGTACAGAGTATGCTAATGCTGAACCTATCATTGAAAAAGCAATCGAAAGTGGTATCACTTATTTTGATACTGCTGATATTTATGATAGAGGGACTAATGAAGAAATTGTGGGCAAAGCTTTAAAAAAATATCAAAATCGTGATGATATTGTAATTGGAACAAAAGTTGGAAATCGCCCTACTGAAGATGGAGGTACAACATGGGACCCTTCTAAGAAATATATTAAAGAAAGTGTAAAGGGATCATTAAAACGATTAGGACTAGATCATATAGATCTATATCAATTACATGGTGGTACAATAGATGATCCATTGGATGAAACGATTAGTGCATTTAATGAATTAAAGCAAGAAGGAATCATTAAGGCATATGGTATTTCTTCAATACGCCCAAATGTTATTGATTATTATTTAAAACATAGTGAAATCGAGACAATTATGTCGCAATTTAATTTAATTGATAATCGTCCAGAACAATTATTGAGTGACATCCATGCGAAAGGCGTTAAAGTGTTAGCACGCGGACCCGTATTTAAAGGGTTGTTAACTTCCGATAGTATTGATGCTTTAGATCATAAATTTAGTAAGGGCATATTTGATTATACACATCATGATTTAGGAGAAACGATTGCTTCTGTTAAAGAAATAGAAAGTAATCTTAGTGCTTTATCTTTTGAATATTTAAAATCTCATGATGCACTTGGCGCAATTATCGTTGGCGCTAGTTCGCCACAACAATTAGAAGAAAACGTTAATAATTACAATAAAAAAGTAAGTCTTGATCAAGTGAAAGCAGCTCGAGAAAGAGTGAAGAACTTAGAATATACTCAACATTTAAAATAGATAACATGCTTAATTAATTTTTAAATAATCACTTAGGTGTTAGGGACAATAAATTAAAAACTTGTCCTAAACACCTTTTGTTTCAATTTAAATTGATTTAATTTAATATTGCTTTAAATACCTATGTTTATCATGTTCACTTTCTTCTTTAATGACTACATTCATGATTTCCCCTCTTAATATTAGCTCATGAAATTTGAAATCTATAAATGATTGTTCGGCAGAATCTAATGAATCATAATAGTCTTGTCCTAATAAATCTGTAATAGTAAAAATTGATTGTGGTGATAGTGTATTCACATTCTCAATACATTGTTTGACGTCTCGGTTCACACAACATAACATGCAATCACTCCTATTTACTGTTTGTTTTTAAATAAAAATGGAAAAAGCGATTCAAGAAATCTAGGGCATAATTGATAAAATTTTAAAGCGGAGTGCATCCATTTAGGTTGATTGATTTCACATTTACGTTTAATAATACCGTCAATAATATCTTTAGCTAATAGTGTTGGATCTAACATCATTGCGTCATACTTATGTGCATATGCGAGACTTGGATCTGCTTTTTCGTGAAAAGGCGTTCGAACAGGTCCGGGATGAACTAACATGACATGGTAAGATGGCTGTTCTAAACGAAGTGCATTTAGAACTGCATTAAAAGCCGCTTTAGATGCACCATAATGAGCCGCATTTGCTTGTGAGATGAATGCTGCTTGACTCGAAATCCCTACAATACTCGCATGTTTGGATAAATATGGCAGTAAGGCATGCAGTAATAAATTAAAACCGATGATATTAACTTCGTAAGTTTCTAACATTTCATTAGTGGAATGTTGACTTATCGATTTAAAATATCCAAGCCCAGCACTATATATGATACCGTCAATTTGAGTATCGATATATTGTGGTAACATGCTAATAGCATTTTTATCTTGCAAATCACAAGTTAGCATTTGTACTCTTTTTTCAAATGGTTTGAAATTGATTTGTTTATATTTTTCTTTGTTCCTAGCAAGAATTGAAACATGAGCCCCTTTTTTGATAAGTTGCCTAGTGATTTCAAGCCCCAATCCACTAGTGCCTCCAGTAACGATATAATGTTTACCTAACATAGTAATACCCTCTTTAATTATGATTAAGATTATAATAACCTAAATCATTTCATACATAAAGTTATCTATTATATAAAAAGAAGTGCCCTGGGATCACCTGAGCTGAAGCTCGTGCGTATAGTAGCACTAACTTTTATAAAAAAAGTGCTACTAATATGTTACTATGGTTTTATAAATTAAAGAGTGAGGATGATGTTGTCAATGAAATTAGTATTTTATGGTGCAGGAAATATGGCACAAGCAATCTTCAAAGGTATAATTAATTCAAAAAAATTAAAGTCACATGATATTTACTTAACAAATAAATCGAATGAAGAAGCGTTAAAAAATTTCGCTGAGGAATTAGGTGTTGAATACAGCTACGATGATGAAAGCTTATTACAAGACGCAGATTATGTCTTCTTAGGTTCTAAACCTTATGATTTCGAAAAAGTAGCACAAAGAATTCAACCATATATCAATGAAAACAATCGCTTTATTTCTATTATGGCTGGTTTACCTATCAATTATATTCAGGAACAATTACATGTTGAAAATCCTATCGCTCGAATTATGCCTAATACAAATGCACAAGTTGGTCATTCTGTAACAGGTATCAGCTTTTCAGGAAATTTTGGACCTAAATCAAAGGAAGAGGTTATCGATTTAGTAAATGCTTTTGGTTCAGTAATTGAGGTGGATGAAGACCACTTACATCAAGTAACTGCGATTACAGGAAGCGGTCCTGCATTTTTATATCATGTCTTTGAACAATATGTTAAAGCAGGTACAGATTTAGGTCTTGAGAAAGATCAAGTTGAAGAATCAATTAAAAATTTAATTATTGGTACAAGTAAGATGATTGAAAGATCAGATTTAAGTATGGAACAGTTGCGTAAAAATATTACTTCTAAAGGTGGAACAACTCAAGCGGGTTTAAATGCATTAGCTCAACATGATATTGAAGCAATCTTTAAGGATTGTTTGAATGCAGCAGTTCATCGTAGCGTTGAATTATCTAAAAATGAAGATAATTAAATTTTACTGTAAAAGAGACTAGGATAATGATTTATCTGTGACTTCATTATCCTAGTCTCTTACTTTGTAATTTTAATTATACTTACTTTAAAGAATTAGTAGTATTTAAATTTTAAACGTATCAAAATCTTTAACAAATTCAAAATTTGGAACATCTTCATGTGTCTTTAATTGTTGTTTAATAAGTTGAATATTCTCGTGATTATAGCGATTACTTAAATGTGTGATTAAGCTTCTTTTTACATTAGCTTGTTTTATTAATTCAAAAACATCTTCAATATGACTATGGTGATAATTATTTGCTAATGTTTTTTCGCCTTCAATGTATGTAGCTTCATGAATCATTACATCAGAATCTTTAGCAATGCTTAATTCCGACTGACATGGTTTTGTATCACCAAAGATGGATATAATTGGTCCGGGTTTAGCTGGCCCTTTGAAATTTTCCGAATTATATACTTGTCCTTCATGTTCAAAATTATCATAAGATTTTACTTCTTGATATTTTGGTCCAGGATATAAACCAATTGATTTAAGTGCCTCAACATCAATTGTTCCTGGTGTCGTCGGAGATTCAATGCGATAACCATAAGAAGGGATACCATGATTTAACAAATGTGCACTAATTGAGAATCCTTTATGATGATATGTGAAATGATTATCAATTTCTATATAAGTAATCGGATAGTTTAGATGAGATTCAGATAATCTTAGTGTAGTCTCAATAAATTGCTGTAAACCTCTAGGACCAATAACTGTCAGTGGTTTGTCTTCTCCACCTTGAAAAGAACGGCTTGTAAGTAGTCCAGGCAATCCGAAAATATGATCTCCGTGCATATGCGTTATAAAAATATGGTCAACTTTTCCTAGCTTAATTGAATGATGTAATATTTGATGTTGTGTGCCCTCTCCGACATCAAATAGCCATATACTATTCGAAAAAGGCTCAAGGTTCAAAGCTATAGCTTGAGTATTTCTCTCTTTAGTAGGTAACCCAGCGCTTGTTCCGAAGAATGTAACTTCCATGCATATGCCTCCTTTTCCTTCATTATATTTTATCATATGTGGTTATTTTTGCTATAAAAAGACATAAAATAAATACATTAGATACATTTTGAGTTATAATGATATTAAATTGTGCATCATTCTATTATATAAGTGCCCTAGCAAAATAATAAATATTAGGCAAATCAGTTTGAAGCGGTGCAAATATAATTTATAATAATACAATCATAGTATTAATAGAATTGAGGTTTTGAACTTGAGTAAACATTCTAAACATATTCCTTGTTTAATTACTATTTTCGGTGCTACCGGAGATTTAAGTCATAGAAAATTATTTCCATCACTATTCCACTTGTTTCAACAAGATAATTTAGATGAACATATTGCAATAATTGGAATTGGACGTAGAGATTACACGAACGAAGTCTTTCGTGAACAAGTTAAAAGTTCTATCCAAAAGCATGTCAAAGATACGGATCAAATTGATGCATTTATGGAACATGTCTATTATTTTAAACATGATGTAAGTGATGAACAAAGTTATTATTCATTATTGAGTTTTTCAAATGAATTAGATTCACAATATCAGTTAAAAGGAAATCGCTTATTTTATTTAGCAATGGCACCTCAATTCTTTGGTATTATTTCGGATTACTTAAAATCGTCTGGTTTAACCGATACTACTGGTTTTAAACGATTAGTTATTGAAAAACCATTTGGCAGTGATTTAAAATCGGCTGAGCAATTAAACAATCAATTAAGACGCTCATTTAAAGAAGAAGAAATATACAGAATTGATCATTATTTAGGTAAAGATATGGTTCAAAATATAGAAGTCTTGCGCTTTTCAAATGCGATGTTTGAACCATTATGGAATAATAAATACATTTCAAACATTCAAGTAACATCCTCAGAAGTATTAGGTGTTGAGGACCGTGGAGGTTATTATGAATCTAGTGGCGCATTAAAAGATATGGTACAAAATCATATGTTACAAATGGTGGCCCTTTTAGCTATGGAAGCGCCAATTAGCTTAAATAGTGAAGATATACGTGCTGAGAAAGTTAAAGTATTGAAATCACTTAGACAGCTTGATCCTCAAGAAGTAAAACAAAATTTTGTACGTGGACAGTATGATGAAGGATTTATTGATGGTGAAAAAGTCATTGCCTATCGAGATGAAGATCGAGTAGCCGAAGATTCAAATACTCCAACTTTTGTATCAGGCCGACTAACAATTGATAACTTCCGTTGGGCTGGTGTACCTTTCTATATTAGAACGGGAAAACGTATGAAATCTAAATCAATTCAAGTTGTAGTTGAGTTCAAAGAAGTACCAATGAACTTATACTATCAGACCGATAAATTGTTGGATTCAAACTTATTAGTTATTAATATTCAACCTAATGAAGGTATATCACTTCATTTAAACGCGAAAAAGAACATCCAAGGTATTGATACAGAACCCGTTCAATTATCATATGCAATGAGTGCTCAAGATAAGATGAACACTGTGGATGCCTATGAAAATTTATTATTCGATTGTTTAAAAGGTGATGCTACAAACTTTACACATTGGGAAGAATTAAAATCTACATGGAAGTTTGTTGATGTTATACAAGATGAATGGACAATGAATGAACCTAACTTCCCTAACTATGAGTCAGGTACAAATGGACCATTAGAAAGTGATTTATTATTAAGTAGAGATGGTAATCATTGGTGGGATGATATTCAATAAATAGTCAATTGATAAGCCTATAGTGAAGCCTTCTGGACTAAAGTAATATTTTGAGTTCAAGTATTATTTTAATAGTAGCTACCTAAATTGAACATGTGCTCATAGCCAGCCTCTTTCAACTATAGTCATTCTTTTGGTGGTGGGACAATGAATTGATTTTAAATTCTGTCCTACCACCCTTTTCTATTAAAAAATTTTCAATATGACACATGTTAAGATGTATATTTTCTAAAAATAAGGTAAAATAAAAGTTAATGATTGTAAATTTATTGGAGTGAGAGTTTTGGACGTTATCAAGCAGATACAACAGGCAATTGTATTTATCGAAGATCGTTTATTAGAGCCGTTTAATTTGCAAGATTTGAGTGATTACGTTGGTCTTTCTCCTTACCATCTTGATCAATCATTTAAAATGATTGTTGGACAATCACCTGAACACTACGCACACGCAAGAAAAATGACTGCAGCTGCTAAAGAAATGGTTCAAAGTTCTTCGAGGTTAGTAGATGTCGCAAAAAAGTATAACTATCATAGTTCAAATGATTTTGCGAATGATTTTAGTGATTTTCATGGGATTTCACCAATTCAAGCATCTACAAAAAAAGATGAATTAAAATTACAAGAACGTTTATATATAAAGTTGACAACTACTGAACGAGCACCTTATCCATATAGACTAGATACCACGGAAGATATAGCATTAGTAGGTTATGTACGTTATATTGAAGCAAATAATTTATCTAATCCTTATAAAGTTCCTGATTTTTTAGAAGATTTAATTCTTGATGGTAAAATAAAAGATTTAAAAAGGTATAATAATATAAGTCCATATGAGTTATTTGTAATCACTTGTCCATTAGATAATGGATTGGAATTATTTATTGGTGTTCCAAGTGATAGATATCCATCTCATTTAGAAAGTAGAATATTACCTGGGAGACATTATGCGAAATTTAATCTCCAAGGAGAAATAGACTATGCGGTTAATGAAGCTTGGTATTATATCGAATCAAGTTTACAACTTACTTTACCTTATGAAAAAGATAGCTTATATGTTGAAATATATCCCTTTGATGTCTCATTTGAGGACCCATTCACTAAAATTCAATTATGGTTGCCAATTGAACAAGAAAATTATGATTTGTAAATATCAAGGAAATACATTCTCTAATCAAAGCACCATATCTTTTTGCAAATCTATAACGATAAGTGTTATAATCTAACTAACAAGAATATCTGCATTTTATGCACCAATCCCCTCACTATGTCAGTAGTGAGGGGATTTTTTTGGTGTAGCTTGTCGCCTATTTACTTATTGTTACGGTTTCGAAGCCAATACGAAAATAACGCAACAATACAACCACTTGTTACTGTGGCTACGATGTGCACAAGAATATCTGCCATTTTAGCACCCCCTCTCTGCGTATAGATAAACGCCTGAGAGATAGGCGACTTATTTATTATATCATCTCTAATATATCAGTCATGTATTATTTACGGCCGTAAAATGATTTTTTATTTTTCAAAAGAAAAAGAGGTTAGGACAAAATAAGTATGTCCTAACATTGCTTATGAATTAAATTTCTGCTACAAATGCTTCGAATGGCTTAAGTGATTTTGAATCTAATTGACTATTGTAATTATGTAATTTGATTGCATCCTCATCGATATCAAAAGGTAATGTTAATGAACTTTGTTTATCAGTTAAGTTACCTGCAACCACTACAGTTTTGCCTTCTAATTGCCTAGTATAAGCGAACACATTTTCATTTTCTGCATCAATTAAATCAAACTGTCCGTACGTATAAATTTCATGAGATTTCTTTAATTGAATCAATTTTTTGTAAAAATTAAGTACAGAATGCTCGTCTTCTAATTGATGAGCTACATTAATATCTCTATAATTTGGATTAACAGGGAACCAAGGTTTTCCCTCTGTGAAGCCACCATTTGTAGAATCATTCCATTGCATAGGTGTACGAGAATTATCACGATTTTCCATTCTATACTTATCTAATAATTGATCAACGTCTCCACCTTGTTCTTTTACAATTTTATATTCATTTCTAACCGCAACATCATTAAACGTTTCAATACTTTCAAAAGGATAATTGGTCATACCAATTTCTTGTCCTTGATAGATAAAAGGTGTACCTTGCTGTAAGAAATACACAACGGCATGGCTTGTAGCAGATTCAAACCAGTAATCTTTATCGTTACCCCAAGTTGATACACGACGAGGTTGATCATGGTTTTCTATGAAAAGTGCATTCCAACCAATTCCTTCTAGTCTCTTTTGCCAGCGATTTAACACCTCTTTATATGATTTAACGTCAAATTGAGAATCACCAGTACTCCATAAACCTAAATGTTCAAATTGGAAGATCATATTGAATTTACCTTTATCTTCTCCAACCCACTCTTCTGCATTATCTGGATTTACACCGTTGGCTTCTCCAACAGTCATAATATCATATTGGCTTAGTGACTCATCTTTCATTTCTTGTAGCCAATTGTGAATACCAGGTTGATTCATATCTACATCAAAGGCTGGAGCATATTTTTTTCCTTCTGGTACAGGTAAGTCACCAGCTTCAAATGTTTTCTTGATATGTGTAATAGCATCGACACGGAATCCATCAATACCCTTTTCAAACCACCAATTCATCATGTTGAATACTGATTCACGTACTTCTGGATTATCCCAATTTAAATCTGGTTGTTTTTTACTAAATAAATGGAAGTAATATTGATTAGTTGTTTCATCAAATTGCCATGTTGAACCATTAAAAATGCTCTCCCAATTATTTGGTTCAGAACCATCATCTTTAGGGTCTGCCCATATGTACCAGTCTCTTTTAGGGTTCTCTTTACTAGATTTTGATTCAATAAACCAAGGATGCTCATCAGATGTATGGTTAACGACTAAATCTAATATTAGTTTCATACCACGGTCATGTACACCTTTTAATAGACGATCAAAATCTTCCATTGTACCAAATTCATCCATAATATCTTGATAATCACTGATATCATATCCATTATCATCATTAGGTGATTTATACATTGGACTTAGCCATATAACATCAATACCTAAGTCTTTAAGATAGTCTAATTTTTCGATTACACCTGGTAAATCACCAATACCATCATTGTTAGTATCATTAAAACTTCTTGGATAAACTTGATACGCTACTGCTTCTTTCCACCAATTTTTATTCATAATTATGCTCCTTTATATTTTTGTAGTTGATACCCTTTCAATTATTTGAGTTGAAATCAATTTTTCTCTAAAAGAAATAGTTTCATTTCTTAATACATCAATGATTGTATTGCCTGCTGTGAGGCCTAATACATCTGGGTTAATGTTTACGCTTGTTTGAGATGGTGTTGCATTTTCAGTGAGAAAAGATGTATTAAACGTGGCAGTTTGTACATCCTCTGGAATGCGTAGTTGATATTCATAAAGCACATTTAATAATTGCATATTTAACATAGCATCAGACGTTATAATCACTGAAGGCGTATGACTAGCATCAATACAATATTGCTTTATACAATCACGTAAATCATTCATGGACTTTATTACGATACAGTCATTTGAAAGTTTAACGTTGTCACAGTATTGTTTAAATCCTACTGTTCTGTCTTCTGTAACTGCATAATGTCCAGATTCTTGTAAAAATAATATATGGCGGTGTCCTAAATGATATAAATATTGTGTTAATTGATAAGCTGCATCGATATTATTATTATCAATATGTATTATATTTTCGTAGTTCAAAGATTTCCCAATTATAAGATAAGGAACTTTAAACTCATAAAGTAGGTGCTCAATAGGATCATCTTTCAATGAATATAAAAGAATAAATCCATCCGCACTTTTAGATTGAATCATTGTTTTTACTTCATGATATAAGTCCCTGCTATTTTCCGACACAGTCATTCTAGTTGAATAGCCTCTTACATTACATGCCTGATTAATACCATTAAGAACGTCACTATTAAATGGATTTTGACGTATTTCAGGAGTGGAACTTTTCTGTATTAATCCAATGGTCATTGTTTTATTTGTTATTAATGTTCTTGCCGCTTGATTGGGTATGTATCCTAATTTGGACATAGCCGCTTTGACTTTATTTGAAGTTGCCTCACTAATTTTCGCATTGTTCCGTATCACCCTCGATACTGTAGATGTAGCTACATTAGCCTCTTTGGCAACATCTTTAATTGTAACCGTTGTATATCACCTCAATCTTCAAACTTTAGTAAACGCTTTCAATCATCTTATATTTTCATGGTATAGAATTCGTATTAGGAAGTCAATCATTTTGTGCAATCGTTTGCATAATTTTTAAAAAAGAAGTAAACCATTGAATTGGTTTACTTCTGTAACTAGTATGTGATTACTCTTCAACCCATTGAGTATGGAAGATACCTTCTTTATCTTTACGTTCATACGTATGTGCACCGAAATAGTCACGTTGTGCTTGAATTAAGTTTGCTGGTAAATTTTCAGAGCGATAACTATCATAGTAGTTTACGCTGGCAGAGAATCCAGGTGTTGGTACGCCGTTACGTACACCTGTTGCTACTACATCTCTCAATGCATCTTGATATTCTGTGACAATACCTTTGAAATAAGGATCTAATAAAAGGTTTTGTAATTCTGAGTTGTTATCATATGCGTCTTTAATTTTTTGTAAGAATTGAGCACGAATAATACAACCTTCACGCCATATCATTGCTAAATCGCCTAATTTTAAATTCCATTCATTTTCTTCACTAGCTTTACGCATTTGCGCAAATCCTTGTGCGTATGAACAAATTTTACTCATATATAAAGCTTTACGGATTTTTTCTAAGAATTCATCTTTATTACCAATAAATTCTGCTTTAGGACCGTTTAATTCCTTAGAAGCATTCACACGTTCTTGTTTAATTGATGAAATGAAACGAGCAAATACTGATTCAGTAATAATCGTTAAAGGAATACCTAATTCTAAGGCATTGATAGAAGTCCATTTACCTGTACCTTTTTGACCCGCAGTGTCTAAGATCTTTTCGACAAGTGCTTCATTGTCATCATCTAATTTAGTGAAGATATCACCAGTGATTTCGATTAAATAACTTTCTAATTCACCAGTATTCCATTCTTTAAATGTCTTAGAGATGTCTTCATGTGACATACCTAATAAATCTTTCATCATCGCATAGCTCTCCGCTATAAGTTGCATATCTGCATATTCAATACCATTATGAACCATCTTAACATAGTGGCCGGCACCATTTGGTCCAATATATTCTACACATGATGCACCATCCTTAGCTTTTGCAGCAATTGCATCTAGTATATCACTCACTTTATTATAAGCTGCTTCTTGACCACCTGGCATTAATGAAGGACCAGTAAGTGCACCTACTTCACCACCAGATACACCCATGCCAATAAAGTTAATACCACTTTCAGCTAAGGCTTTATTACGACGGATTGTATCTTGATAATTAGTGTTACCACCATCAATTAAAATGTCATCATCATCTAATAATGGAAGTAAACTGTCAATTGTTGCATCTGTTGCAGGACCTGCTTTAACCATTAATAAAATTTTACGTGGCTTTTCTAATGAATTAACAAATTCTTCCAAAGAATATGTTGGGTGGATTTGTTTACCTTTAGATTCATTAACCATTTCATCTGTTTTTTCGCTTGAACGGTTATATACAGAAACGCTATAACCACGTGATTCAATGTTCCAAGCGAGATTTTTACCCATTACTGCTAAACCTACTACACCTATTTGTTGAGTCATATTACTTACCTCTCTCATTCAATTTTTCAATAGTATTGTATCATAAAACTTGAAAGTACTTCACTAAACTAAATTACGATTTAGCTACTAACTCAATAATTTTGACAATTTGTTTTGCTAATTGATTAAGTGAATTCACTGAAATACGTTCAGATGTTGTATGAATATGTTCATAGCCCACACCTAAAATGACTGTAGGGATTCCAAATGTATTAATAATACTGCCATCTGATCCGCCTCCAGCAATAACAGTATCCCCAGCTAATCCAATTTCTCTAGCACTATTAGTAGCAAATTGAGTTACTTTGTCATCATTTTCTAATTTAAAACCAGGGTAGCTCTTCTCAATGATAACTTTTGCTTCACCACCTAATTCTTGTGCGGTAGTTTCGAATGTTTCCTTCATATGAGCGACTTGTTGTTCAATACTTTGATTGTCATGAGAGCGTGCCTCAGCATCTAAAACTACTTCATCAGCAACGATATTTGTAGCAGAGCCACCATGAAATTTACCTATATTAGCAGTAGTATAGTCATCAATTTGTCCTAGCTTCATGCGACTAATAGCTTTTGCAGCAATGTTTATTGCACTAATTCCTTCTGAAGGTGTACTAGCATGAGCAGTTTTTCCTAAAATAGTCGTGTTTATTACCATTTGAGTTGGTGCTCCTACTACTGTTGTGCCAACGGGTTGACTAGCATCAACTGCATAACCAAACTCAGCGTCAATGTATGTTGAATCTAGATCTTTAGCACCTTTAAGACCAGATTCCTCACCAACAGTAATAATAAATTGGATTTGGCCATGTGGAATTTCATTTTCATTAAGATATTGAATGGTTTCAATTAATGCTGCTAATCCCGCCTTATCATCAGCACCTAGAATGGTACTACCATCAGAATAAATATATCCATCCTCTTTAATTTGAGGTTTAATATTTATTCCAGGTACAACAGTATCCATGTGACTAGTGAAGTAAATTTTAGACACATCTTCTTTCGCACTAGTGGCTGGTAAAGTACATATAAGATTGTTAGCACCTAACCATGACTTTTCTGATGCATGATCTTCAATTACATTTAAACCTAGTTCTTCAAATTTCTTTTTTAAAATGGGTTGAATGACTTCCTCATGTCCTGTTTCAGAATTTATTTGGACTAATTCTAAAAATGTTTCAAGTAATCGTTGACTGTTTATCATTATGACAAAACCCCTTTCTCATTTGATTTCCATTTTAACTAATTTTCTACAATATCAAAAATAAATTGATTGCCATTTGTATAAAAATCATTTATGGTTAATTTATATATTAAGTAAAGTGTATTATGTAAGTGTTTTTAAATAAGGAGCGTCAAATAGTGAATAATAAAGTGTTAAGAATTATAATAATTGTAATGTTGATTGCAATTGTGGCAGCATTACTACTCACAAGTTTAGTGCCACTAATGCATTAATCTTCGCAATAAAAAAGAGTCCGGGACATAAAGTTCCAGGATAAGTAAATAAAGACAATTTCTATTGAAATAATATAGAAATTGTCTTTTTTATAATGTTTTTGATTACTTTCAGCTCGTTGAGCTGTTACTTTTCTTATATTAAGTGCCATTAGCACAAATCCTAGTTCTCTTTTGTCTTTATTTATCCCTCGAACGGACACTCGAGGGAAACCCAAAATAGCTTTCATAAATCCAAAAACAGGATCCACATCAATTTTTCTTTGAATGTAGTTGGTTTTGTTTTTGGTTCTGAATGCTTTTTATTAATTTGTGCTTTAAAATATTCCCAATTATAATTTCTCATTATTTTTTTATTTGCTTTTGAATTGAAGTTCATACATTGTTGTTTCAGCGGACATTCTGAACAATCATCACATTCATATAATTTAAAGGCTCGTTTAAAACCATTCTTATCATGGCGATAGACATATCTTTTGAATCCTATTCTTTTATTGTTCGGACAAATTAATGCATCGAATTCGGTCTTAGGGATTGTTTCAACAATATCATTTACATGTCTTGAAATACAATTTGTTGGGATAAGAACTGAAGTTTCCATTGGTAGAGTAAGTTGAGTAATGTTTATAGTCCCTATACATAAGGCACCTCGTTAATTTAGTTTAATGAAGTTTATTAAATTATACGAAAGTGCCTTATTTTTTTAAGTATTTGAATGTAAAATTACATATAGATAAAAAGTATTTTGGCGAGACTCTTGAGGGAACAGGACAAGCTGAAGACTACAGGCTGAAGCTGTCCCTTAAGAAAGCGAGCCAAGAATACGAAGTATTGTAAATAAAGAAGCCAGTAAATGAATTTATAAAAACTCATTTACTGGCTATTTTGCTAGGAATTATGTACCAGCCTTTTTTATTTAATCACTAATTATATTTCATTATGTAACCGTAGTGATCCAAATTGAGATTTAATGTTTAAATACTTTTCTAGTTCATTTAATATTTGCATCATACTTGAACGTGATTTTAAAGATTGATGAGATTTAGGAAGTGGTAATTCGTCTAGTGATAAACGGATTTCATACAGTGAATGTAATCGTAAAGCAGTATAATCATTACTATTTACGTTATTACCAATTTCTGACATTAAATGAGATACATCAGTCAGTAATGGGTCATCGACAGTGACTTGATTTAATAACGGTTTAATTCTACGCAATAATTCAAGTTGTTCTTGTCTCATATCAAAATAGTGATAATATGAATTTTCATTTCTAATAAAATGATTTTTAACATCTCTAAATGCGATAGATTTGGCCTTTCGAATGTCTAATTGGAGTTTTTCGAAAGATAAAGTAAGATCATTATTATAATTTGAGCAAGCTTCGCTATATGTCATAAAGATTTCTTTGAAGCCTTTTTCTATATCTTTCTTAAAAGAAACTAATGTTTTGTCTAAACTTGGCATAATTAAATTCATAATGAATGCGATTCCTAGTCCAATAGTTAATAAGAGTAATTCATTAATGATTAAATGTAAATTAATCGTGGTTGCATTGAAAACATGTAATAATATAACACAACTAGTTACAACACCCTCTTGAACTTTCAACATAACAGTTATCGGAATAAATAATAATACAATTAATCCCAAAACAAGCGCATTCTGGCCTAATAAGCTAAAAACCAATGAACCAAACAGTAGAATTAGTATACAAGATACAAATCTTGATACGATAGCTTGTACTGAGTGAACTTTAGTATGTTTAATACATAATACAATGAGGATAGCACTTGATGCATAATTATCAAGCCCCATCCATTTAGCTAAAATAACACCTAATGTGATACCTACTGCTGTTTTAAGCGTTCTTAATCCAATCTTATAAGGATTTAACTTTAACATTAGTAAATCCTCTTATCTTTCGTCGCAATATTTATCAAATAGGCCTTGTAACTGATTAATAACATCCATTACATCATGGCCTTCAATTTGATGACGTTCAATCATTTCAGTGATTTTACCATCTTTAATTAATGCAAATGATGGACTTGAAGGTGCATAACCCTCAAAATAGTCTCTAGCTTGTTGCGTAGCCTCTTTATCTTGTCCAGCAAATACTGTAACAAGTCTATCAGGTAGTTTATCATAGTGTAATGCATGTGATGCTGCTGGACGTGCAATTCCCCCCGCACATCCACAAACTGAATTAACCATTACTAATGAAGTACCATTTTGTTGTAATACTTTGTCAACTTCATCTGCAGTTGTTAATTGTTCATATCCCGCATTTTCAATTTCATTACGAGCTTGTTCAACCACGCCATTCATATATAAATCAAAATTTAAATCCATTTTAATCACCTTTCAATCTTTTATTTATTCAATGCTATTCTACTAAATATAAGTGTTAGAGTTCAAACAGCTTGTCCAGGGAATATGATATATCATTTTAAACTAGTAAATACTTGTATTTTCTATTGTGAATTGTTCAATACGTTCTTTAACTTGAGACATGAAGCGTCCTGTTTGAACACCATCAAGTATTCTATGATCAATCGAAATACACAAATTAACCATGCTTCTAATTGCAATCATATCATCAATAACGACTGGTTTTTTTACAATAGATTCTACTTGTAAAATCGCTGCTTGTGGATGATTTATAATTCCCATTGATGAAACGGATCCAAATGTACCGGTATTATTAACGGTAAAGGTTCCACCAGACATATCTTCTTGTGATAATTGTTTATTTCTTGCTTTAAGTGCTAGTTCATTTATCTCTCTAGCAATACCTTTGATTGATTTTTCATCAGCGTGTTTAATAACAGGAACATATAATTTATCTTCATCTGCTACAGCAATTGAAATATTAATATCTTTATGAAGAATAATTTCTTCTCCATCCCAGCTACTATTTAATAGTGGGTTTGATTTTAATGCTTCTGCAACAGCTTTTACAAAGAATGCAAAGAAAGTTAAATTATAACCTTCGTTCTCTTTGAACGAATTTTTATGATGATTTCTAGTTTTAACTAAGTTAGTTGCATCAACTTCAAGCATCATCCAACCATGAGGGATTTCAGTAACACTTGTCACCATGTTTTGAGCTATTGCTTTACGAACACCTTTGACTGGTATAGATTGACCAATTTGACTCTGATTAGAATCCACGTTGGATTTCGTATGTTCAAAACTAGATTGTAAATTGTTATTTATTTCAGGTTCCTGATGACTTGAATTAATATAATTTTCAATATCTTTTTTAGTCACACGTCCTTCGAAACCTGTGCCAGGAACTAATGATAAATCAATATCATTTTCAGATGCAATTTTAAAAACTACTGGTGAATATCGACCGTTATTAAGTAATGATGCTTGTGTATGTGCATTTGTTTTAACAGAATGATTTACTTCTTTATCAGAAGTATTTTTTGAAGCCGATGCTGACGTTTCGACTGTTAAAGTATCATTACCATTTATATTTAAATTTGTTGAATCCTTAACGGTTTCAATATCGATATTTTTAGTGTTGGTAGAATTATCTGTTTCAGAAGTTTCAATTTTACAAATAACGTGATCTATTTGAACTGTTTCACCTTCTGAAACTAAAATTTCAGTGATAGTACCAGATATAGTTGAAGGTACTTCAGCAGTTACTTTATCAGTAATTACCTCACATAAGGGTTCATATTCATCAACATAGTCACCCACTGAAATAAGCCATTGTTCAATAGTACCTTCATGAACACTTTCGCCTAGTTTTGGCATTTTTATATCCATAACTTTTCCTCCTTAAAATTGTGCAAGTTCTCGCATTTTTTCTAAGATTTTATCAGGATTCATCATAACTTCATTTTCAAGATTAGGAGAAAATGGCATTGAAGGAACATCTGGTCCAGCTAATCTCATTATAGGTGCATCAAGTTCAAATAAACAGTTTTCAGCTATGATTGCAGAGACTTCTGACATGACACTGCCCTCAAGATTATCTTCTGTTACTAATAAAATCTTGCCATTCATTTTAGCACGTTCAATAATTGTTTCTTTATCTAGAGGATAAACAGTTCTCAAATCAACTATTTCAACACTAATACCATCTGCTGCTAAAATATCAGCAGCTTGCATACAATAATTTACACACAAACCATATGTAAATACAGTTATGTCATTCCCTTCACGTTTTACATCAGCTTTTCCAAGAGGAACTGTATAATAATCTTCTGGCACTTCTTCTTTCAAGAAGCGATATGCTTTTTTATGTTCAAAGAATAATACTGGGTCGTTTGACTCAATAGAGGATAATAATAATCCTTTAGCATCATAAGGAGATGAAGGTATGACAATAGTTAGCCCCGGTGTAGACGCAAAGATGCTCTCGATACTTTGAGAATGATATAAACCACCATGTACCCCACCACCAAAGGGTGCTCTGATTGTGATAGGACATTGCCAGTCATTATTTGAACGATAACGCATTTTAGCTGCTTCACTAATAATTTGATTAACTGCTGGAAGTATAAAATCTGCGAATTGAATTTCTGCAATTGGTCGTTTACCAATCATTGCTGCTCCAATAGCAGTCCCTACAATATTAGATTCAGCCAAAGGTGTATCTATTACTCTTTCAACACCGTATTTGTCTTGAAGACTTCTAGTTGCACCAAAAACGCCACCTTTACGTCCTACATCTTCACCTAATATAAATACGTTATTATCATGTTCCATGGCTAGGTCTTGCGCTTGTTGTATTGCTTCAATATAACTCATTTTACTCATTGCCCATACCTCCTTCTGGGTCATAAACAAATTGATATGTTTCTTTTACAGATGGATATGGCGCTTTTTCTGCATCTTTAGTGGCTTTATTAATAATTTCTTTATGCTCTTGCTCTATATTGTCTAACCATTCTTGATTAATAATCTCTTTTTCTAATAAATAATCTTTAAATTTAAGGTTACAATCATAAGTTTTTAATGCTTCTCTTTCTTCTTTCGTACGATATGTATCATCATCATCTGAAGAATGTGGCGTCATACGATGTGTTACAGCTTCAATTAGAGTGGCACCCTCACCATTTAGTGCACGTTCTCTAGCATCTTTCATAGCTTTATACATTGCTATCGGATCATCCCCATCTACTGTCTCACCATATATGCCATATCCTAAGGCTCTATCAGAAAGTTTTTCTGCGGCGTATTGTAATGTATTAGGCACAGATATCGCATATTTATTATTGATGATGACACAAACAAATGGTAATTTATGAACGCCTGCAAAGTTTAAACCCTCATGAAAATCTCCTTGATTTGAACTTCCCTCACCGACAGTTGCCGTAGCAATATTTGGTTTTTTATCCATTTTTAAAGCTAATGCAGCTCCAACTGAATGTGGTATTTGTGTAGCAACTGGAGAACTTTGTGATAATATGCCCTTTTCACGATGACTAAAGTGGGAGGGCATTTGTTTTCCTCCAGAATTAATATCATCTTTTTTTCCAAATGAAGCTAGCATTGTATCATATGCAGAAATCCCCATAAAAGTAACAAATGCTAAATCTCTATAATATGGAGATGATATATCTCCTTCTTTCATAGCGTATGCCATTCCTATTTGTGTAGCCTCTTGTCCTTGTCCACTAACAACAAATGGAATTTTACCTGCGCGGTTTAATAACCATAATCGTTCATCTACTTTTCTACCTAAATCCATCCATTTATAGATTTCTTTAAGGTCTTCTTCTGAAAGTCCGACAGATTTATAATCAATCATCTTTTATGTTCCTCCTGTTAAATGTGTATTGCTCTATTTTCTACTTTCAATCCCAATTCCATAAGTACTTCTGATATAGAAGGATGTGCATGTGTTGTCAGACCTAACTCAATTGCTGAACCATTCATAAATTGCAATAAAGAGGCTTCGTTGATTAATTCAGTAACCTGAGGACCTATCATATTAATACCGATAATTTCATTAGTTTCATCATTAATTATCATTTCACAAAATCCTCTGTCATTAGTAGTTTCCTCTATTACTGCTTTACCAATTGCATTAAAGCTTACTTTAAATGATTTGGTTTTAATGTTTTTGGCTTCGGCTGATTCTTTATTGTAACCAATTGAAGCAACTTCTGGGTGTGTATATATGCATTTCGGCATCTTGTCATAATTTATAGGTAGGCCATTGCCATTAAACATGTGTTCAACAGCAAGTATTGCCTCTTTAGAAGATACATGTGCTAATTGAAGCTTACCTATGCAATCACCTGCAGCATAAATATGCTTATCTTCGGTTTGTAAAAAGTCATTAACAAGTATATTACCGTTATCATCAGTTTTAATTTCAGTATTATTTAATCCTATATCATCAGTATTAGGCTTGCGACCAATTGATACTAAAACTTTTTCTACTTCTATAGTTTTATCTTTATTTACTTGTATAGTTACAAAATTAGAGTTGACTGTAACTGCAGATTCATTTAAAGCGCAATTTTCATAGAACGTTACTCCTCTTGCTATAAGTGATGTTTTTAGAAAATTTGCAATTTGAGCACTCTCATTAGGCAAGATTCGTTCACCAGCCTCTATCACACTAACATTTACACCTAAGTCAATTAATAAAGAAGCAAATTCAAGACCTATCACTCCACCGCCAATGATTGCTATGCTTGTAGGTAAATCAGTGAATTGCAATATGTCATTACTAGATAGAACTGTATTGTGATTTAAAGGCAAGAATGGTAATTGAGTTGGTAGTGAACCTGTAGCTATCAATACATTCTGATTAGGTAATAATTCAGATTCTCCATTATCATATTCAACTGAAATGGTACCACTTTGAGGTGAGAAAATAGATGTCCCCATAATTCTACCTGTGCCATTAAATATATCTATGTGATTTTTCTGCATTAAACTTTCAATACCTTGATGCATTTGCTTAACAATTTTGTCTTTACGTTTCATCATAGATTTTAAGTCAAATGAATATTGACCAACATTCACTCCGAAATGAACTGAATCTTTAACTGTTCTTAAAATTTCAGCAGATTTTAATAAAGCTTTTGTAGGAATACATCCTTTGTGAAGACAAGTGCCACCCAACAAAGATTTCTCTACTATAGCTACTTTTTTACCCAATTGTGATGCTCGAATTGCCGCTACATATCCAGCGGTTCCTCCACCTAAGATGACTAGGTCATATTGCTTTTCATTCATAATTTTACTCCTAACTTGCTTTGCGATTGGATTTAATAACGTTAATGTGTAAGTGACTTTAAATTTTAAATGAATTTAGTAACTCAATGAGTAGGTTACATATAAAATTAAAATATTCATTTTATAATGTTAATATTTATTTTACAGCAAAAATAAATATAAATAAATTCAATGAATTACTTACTACTTTTTCTTTGATTTTGGCTAATCATTTCTTTTGCATTTTCTCTAGTTAATTCAGTAACACTAGCACCAGAAATCATTCGTGCGATTTCATCAATTTTATCATCATTTTCTAATTCTTTAACTTGAGTTGTTGTACGATCATCATTGGATGCTTTACTAATTAATAAATGATGATCACTCATAGATGCAACTTGTGGTAAGTGCGAAATACATATTACTTGAATATATTCAGCTATATCTCTCATTTTTTCAGCCATTTTTTGAGCAGCTTGTCCTGACACTCCTGAATCTACCTCATCAAATAAAATTGCAGTTTGTCCCCTTGATTGTACAAAAATACTTTTTAGGGCTAGCATAATACGAGACAACTCACCGCCAGATGCAATTTTATTTAAACTTTTGAGTGGTTCCCCTTTATTAGGACTGATTAAAAACTCTACAAATTCTATACCATCAATTGTTGGTTTATCTAATAATTGGAATGAGATTTCTAAATTAGCATCTTTCATTTGTAAATTTTGTATTTCAGAAACGATATGATCTCTTAATGTTCGAGCTACTGTGCGACGCTCTCTAGATAACACTTTGCCTTTTAACATCACTTCATCATATAATTGACTAATTTCCTCACGTAATTGTGATGTACTTTCTTCATAATTTTCGATTTTGGCTATTTCATTTTGAAGCTTATCTTTGTATGTAATTAATTCATAAATGTCTTTGCCATATTTCCTTTTAAGATTGTTTAATAAATTCATTCGTAATTCTAGCTCATTAAGCATTTGCTCATCAAATTCAGTGTTTGACATTTCATCATATAAATCGTGCTTAGCATCTTCAAGCGTGTAATAAAATTGATCAATATCCTCTTTTAATTTACTAAATTTATCAGGCAAAATATCATCTATAGATTGTAAATGATTACTTAATTCATATAGTCTATCTGTAATTGCATGCTCATCAGTCAAAGTGACATGCGCATTATTAAGCGCCATGCTTAGTTTTTCGGAATTTTGAATTCTACGTATATCGACTTCTAATTGCTCAATTTCTCCCTCTTTTAAAGAAGCTTCTTCTAATTCTTCATATTGAAATTTCATTAAATCCAAACGTTGAAGTAACGCTTGGTCGGCAGACTCTAATTCTTCTAATTCCTTTGTTTTACTTTTATATTGATTAAACACATTTTGATATTTTTCTTTAGTTGATAAATACTTGTCTTCTGCATAATCATCTAATAATTTTAAATGATACTTCTGTTTAAGAAGTGTCTGTGTTTCATGTTGACCATGAATATCTAATAGTTCTTGCATAACTTTTCGCAAATCTTGAAGCGTAACAATTTGATTATTCAATCTACAAATACTTTTACCAGTGCTAAATATTTCTCTTTTTACTAATAAGAAGTCCTCGTCGATTTCTATATCAAGATTATGAAGTATATGAATAACATCTTTATTTTCATCTATATCAAATATGCCTTCAATAATTGCTTTCTTTTCACCATGTCGAACATAATCTGATGATGCACGCATTCCAATTAACTGGCCAATCGCATCTATGATGATTGATTTACCTGAACCCGTTTCACCACTTAGAACTGTTAATCCATCTGAAAAATGAATTTCTAATTCATCAATAATTGCAAATTGTTTTATTGATAAGGTTTGTAACATGAATTCATCGCATCCTTATAATAAATTGAAAATTCTTGTTTTAATTGTATTACTTGCGTCTTCATCTTTACAAATTAAAAGGCAAGTATCATCACCACATATAGTACCGAGAACTTCATCCCAATCGATTTGGTCTAATATAGCGCCAATAGATTGAGCGTTACCAGGTAAGGTTTTTAAGACGAGTAGATTACCTGTACCTTCTATATTCACAAATGAGTCCATAAGATAACGACCCAATTTTTCTAATGGATGGTATTTTCGATCATTAGGCAAGCTATATACATATTGACCTGATGTTGCAGGAACTTTGATTAACTGTAATTCTTTAATATCACGTGATACGGTAGCTTGCGTAACATTAAGGTCGTATTCATTAAGACGTTTTACTAGTTCGTCTTGAGTTTCTATTTGTTCGCTTGAGATAATTTCTCTAATCTTTATGTGTCTCACAGATTTTTTTGCCATTATGAACACTCCTATTTTCGAATAATTATACAATGATTTTAACACATCATTTTTTTAACTACTACTATTGTTATTATGCATACTTAACTGATAACTCAATAATCGTAAATTATTTTATTTAAATACTAATAGGTACAATTAGTTAATTTGTATTGAAAAAATGTATAAACGAATAAATAAATATGTAAACTAAAATTAGGATATAAATGTAATGCCACAATTTAAAATAGTGTACTAAAACACCCTTCAAAGCCAGTTTTTAATCAGTAGCTTTGAAGGGTTAATATTAATGATAATTAATGATCACGTGTGTAGAAAAGCTCAACGATATCTAATAGAGGTTTAATATCATAGTGAGAAGAAAGTTGTTCTATTGATTCTATGGCAGCATCTTTATGGAAATTTAATTTATTTTCAGCACCATCTTTACCTAATAAAGAAACATACGTACTTTTGTGATTTTCGATGTCACTACCAACTTTTTTTCCTAATTTAGATTCATCACCATATACGTCGAGCAAATCATCTTTAATTTGGAACATCAAACCCATATGATTACTAAAATCTTCAAGAAATTGTGATGTAGACTTATCTACTTTAGCAATATCAGCTGCACTTAATACCGCGAACTGAAGTAATGCTCCTGTTTTAGCTTTATGTATCTGTTCAAGTGTATCCAAATCAACAGGTTTATCTTCACTTTGCATGTCTAATGTTTGGCCTCCGACCATGCCTAAGTGACCACTGTTATGCGCTAATCTGGAAAGTATTTTAACTTTGACGTCAGATTCTAATAATTCATCATCAGCAATGATTTCAAATGCCTTAGTTAGTAGTGCATCACCAGCTAGAATAGCTTTCCATTCACCATAGACTTTGTGATTGGTAAGTTTACCACGACGGTAATCATCATTATCCATCGCAGGAAGATCATCATGAATTAAAGAATACGTGTGAATCATTTCCAATGCCAATGCAGTTTTTTTACCTTTTTTATAATCTTGATTTAATACATCTAATGTTAAAAATACAAGAAGTGGTCTTATTCTTTTACCACCTGCATTGAGAGAATATTGCATACTTTCTTCTAGATTAGTATTTAGTAGTGAAGTTTCGATTACACTGTCAAGAGCAATATTAATTTGATCAATTAATTCATTCATTGACTTCTTTGCCATTTTCTTCATCCTCTGCTTCATCTTTAATAAGTTCATTTACTTTCTTTTCAGCATCTTTAAGTGTTGCATCACATGTTGCAGAAAGTTTTATACCACGTTGATATAACTCTAATGATTCTTCTAATGATACAGTCTCATTATCTAACTTTTGAACGATATTTTCTAATTCTTGCATCATTTCTTCAAAACTTTGTTGATCTTTACTCATGTTCACACCTAACCTTTTTAACGATGGCATCTACACTACCATCTTTCATTGCTAATGTAATTTCATCATCTTTACTTAAATCCTGTGTACTTGTAATGACTTTATCATCTTTATTAATAATAGAATAGCCTCTCAACATAGTATTAGTAGGACTTAAATTATTTAATAGTTCAACTTTATTTTTGAGCTCTAATTTATTATTATGAATGTTTTTAATTGTTAGATTTGATAAACGATTTTTTACATTCATTAGTTGCTTATTATTTTGTAATATAGTTTGATTTAATGTTTTTACATTAAAATTCTGATGAAGAACTTTTAATTGATATTTTTTTTTCTCAATTTTGGATAATAATAATTGAGTTAGTTGTCTTTCTAAATCATCTTTGCGTTGTATCTGTTGATCGTATAATAATGAGGGTTGTTTAAACTTATAATAAGATGTTAAATAATCTAGTTGTTTATGTTGTTTTTCAAGATATTGTTTAATATACCTTGATAATGAAAATTGGTATTGCTTAATTTGTTGTATCAATTCGTACTGATCTGGAGTCGCCATAACTGCAGCTTGTGTTGGTGTTGCTGCTCTGACATCTGCTACGAAATCACTGAGTGTAAAATCGGTTTCATGTCCAACAGCTGAAATAATGGGTGTTTGACACTCAAAAATCGCTCTAACAACATCTTCTTCATTAAAGTTCCATAAATCTTCTATAGATCCACCACCACGGCCTACTATAATAGTATCAACGCCAAGTGAATCAGCATACTTAATATTTTTTATAATATCCTCTTTGGCTTGTGTACCTTGTACTAAAGTACTTATTTGGATTTTATCGGCCAAAGGATATCTACTATTTATTGTAGATTGAATATCTCTAATTGCGGCACCAGTACTAGCAGTTAAGATTGCGATTTTCTTAGGGAATCGAGGAATAGGCTTTTTATGTTCATTATTAAAAAAGCCTTCTTTTTTTAATTTTTGTTTTAATTGTTCTAACTTTTGATACAAGTTCCCTATACCATCTAATTCCATTTTATTCACATAAATTTGATAATTTCCACGTCGCTCATATACTGAAACACGTGCTTCTAAAAGAACTTCATCACCTTCTTTTGGCTCAAAAGTAAGCTGATTCGCATTACCTTTAAACATCATTGCACTTATCACACTATCCTTATCTTTAACGTTGAAATAAAGGTGTCCACTTGAATGTTTTTTAAAGTTAGATAGTTCACCTTTTAGTAAGATAGATTGCAAATGTGGGTCCTGATCAAATTTATATTTAATATATTTCGTTAAAGTTGTAACGCTTAAGTATTCAGACATTGTCATCACTCAAATTATTTATTTTATGTTACTCAACACACCATTTATAAATTTATAATGCTCATCGTCGCTAAATTGTTTTGCTAATTCTACAGCTTCATTAATGATTACTTTTGGTGGTGTATCACTATGCAATAATTCAAATGTAGCCATTCGTAATATTATTCGGTCTGTTTTTAATAAACGTTGAAGTGACCAATCTTTAAGATGAGGCTTAATAGTATCATCTAGAACTGGCTCATGATCTTTAACACCTGTTACTAACCAGTGTATAAAATCAAAGTCTAATTCAGGCTCATCATCTTTTATGAAATTAATGGCTTCATTGATTGTTAATTCTGTGTCTTTCATTTCTAACTGAAACAAAGTTTGAAATGCTTGCATTCTTGATTCTTTACGACTCATAAATAACTCCTTGTTAAATGTAATCTATATATTATTCGACAGTAATATGCATGATGTGAACGTTAATTTCTTTTGGCTCAATAGCAGTCATCGTTTTAATTGAGTTAAAAATAGATGTTTGAATTTTACTTGCAAACTTTGAAATATTTATACCGTGCTTAATAGAGCAATATACATCAATTTGAATGCCATCTTCTTTAACATCAATTTTTAAATTTCTATTGAGGTTTTTACGACTTATTTTTTCAATGTTACTATTTTTCAATTCTGAAAAATGTCCAGTTACCCCTTCTACCTCTGAAACAGCTATACTTGCAACTACAGAAATAACTTCAGGTGCAATTTCAATTTTACCTAAGTTTGAATTTGAATAATCTGCTACTTTAACCATTTGGTTTAACCTCCTACTCCTCGTCATCCATAATATTATATTGTTCTAAGAAGTTAGTATTAAAAGATCCACTTCTAAATATATCATTATTCATAAGTTTTAAATGGAAAGGAATTGTTGTATCAATTCCTAAAATTAAATACTCACTTAATGCTCTAATACCAGTCATAATTGCTTCATCACGCGTTGGTTCATGAACAATGAGTTTAGCTACCATAGAATCATAATATGGAGGAATTGTATAATTTGTATAACAAGCTGATTCGATTCTAACACCATATCCGCCTGGAGCTAGGTATTGTGTGATTTTACCAGGAGATGGCATGAAGTTCTTATATGGATTTTCAGCATTTATACGATATTCTATTGCATGACCATTGATGGTAATATCTTCTTGAGTGTATGGCAGTGCTTCACCCATCGCAACTTTTAGTTGTAATTTTACTAAATCAATGCCAGTAACCATTTCAGTGACAGGATGTTCAACTTGAATACGTGTATTCATTTCCATAAAATAAAATTGATTATCATTTAAATCATATATAAATTCAATAGTACCTGCATTTTCATAATTAACTGCTTTTGCGGCTCTTATAGCTGCATTACCCATCTCTTCACGTTGTTCATCAGATAAAATAGGCGATGGAGATTCTTCGACTAACTTTTGCATGCGTCTTTGAATCGTACAATCTCTCTCTCCGAGATGAATGACATTTCCATGTTGATCTCCAATAATTTGAATTTCAATGTGACGGAAGTTCTCAATAAATTTTTCAAGGTAAAGACCGCCATTACCAAAAGCAGTTTCTGCTTCTTGTTGAGTCATACGATAGCCATTCTCAAGCTCTTCCTCTGTTCTAGCCACTCGTATACCTTTTCCACCACCACCTGCAGTAGCTTTAATAATTACTGGATATCCAATTTCTTTAGCAATTTGTTTTGCATCCGAAATGGTTGTAACTAACCCATCACTACCTGGAACAACTGGGACATTAGCTGCAATCATTTCTGCTTTTGCAACGTCTTTGATGCCCATTTTTTGGATAGACTCATAGCTAGGACCGATAAATTTCAATTGGCATGCTTCACACAACTCTGCAAAGTCACCATTCTCAGCTAAAAAGCCATATCCTGGGTGAATACCATCACAACCGGTTGAAGTCGCAATTGATAATATATTTGGAATGTTCAAATAAGAATCTTTAGACTGAGTTGGACCAACGCAATATGCTTCATCAGCAATTTGAGTATGTAACGCGTCTTTGTCACCCTCAGAATAAATGGCAACAGTTTGTATGCCTAAATCATGACAAGCTCTAATGATTCTAACCGCAATTTCTCCACGATTAGCGATTAAGATTTTTCTCATTATTTCACCTTAAATAACGGTTGGCCATACTCTACCATTTGTCCGTCTTCTACTAATATTTCAACTATTTCTCCAGAAACTTCAGCTTGTATTTCGTTAAATAATTTCATTGCTTCTAAGATGCACACTGTAGATTCATTGGTAACTTTATCTCCGACTTGAACATATGCATCTTCTTCTGGCGATGGCGATTTATAAAATGTACCCACCATAGGGGCATTGATTGTTTGGTATGATGAATCATCTGTATCGATTTGATCATTATTTTGTGGAATAAGTGATTCTGTTGCACTTTGATTTGGTGTTGCCATCGTTGATGCTGCTGGTGCTAATGGTGCTTGTTGTGTATACTGCGGTGTAATTATTTCTGTCTCTTTCTGTTTTTTTAGGTTGACTACACTACCTTTGTTATCTTCAATATTTATTTCAGTTAAACTTGATTGATCAAGAATTTCGATTAATTCTTTTATTTCTTTAAAATTCATAAGTTACTGACTCCTTGAATTAGTTTTCATCTACCAATCTATTTTACTTGACTGTACTTGCCAATTCAAGCATGTGTCATTTTAGGGAATTACATCTTAATATTTAATGCTTACTATTATTGATAAATAGACTTTTGTAATTTATATAAAATAATGATTTAGATATTAAAAAAAGTCTTTCCAATTAGTAATTAGAAAGACTTTAGCTACTATTAACTAAGCTCTTGAGATATAGCTTCCGTCGCTAGTGTTAATAACTAATACATCACCTTCATTAACGAATAAAGGTACATTTAGAGTATAACCTGTTTCAACTGTAGCTGATTTAGTTGCTCCAGTGGCAGTATCACCTTTGATACCTGGCTCAGTTTCAGTAACTTCTAATTCAACAGTTTTAGGTAGTTCAACTCCGATTGTTTCACCTTCATATGATTGGATTTGAACTTCCATGTTAGCTTTTAAATATTTTAATTCATCTTTTAAATAATCAGCTGATAATTCAGTTTGATCAAACGTCTCATTGTCCATGAATACATGATTATCTCCATCAGCATATAAATATTGCATACGACGATTTTCAATCATCGCTTGTTCAACTTTTTCCCCAGCTCTAAATGTCTTTTCTTGAATTGCACCTGTTCTTAAATTACGTAATTTAGAACGTACAAATGCAGAACCTTTACCTGGTTTTACATGTTGGAAATCGATAACTTTCCAAATGCCATTATCTACTGAAATTGTTAAACCTGTTTTAAAATCATTAACCGAAATCATTCAGTTTCCTCCTCAAATATGCGCTTTCTATAAAATAATAAGGTCTTTTGTACATTTAGTAAAGACTTCACAACCATTTTCAGTTATTAAAATGTCATCTTCTATGCGTACACCACCAAGACCATCAACATAAATACCTGGTTCAATAGTAACACAATTATTTACTTGTATTATACCGATTGCATTTTTAGATAATAATGGTCCCTCATGTATGTCTAAACCAATACCATGTCCAAGAGAGTGGCCAAATGCATCTCCATAACCGTGAGATTCAATATAGTCTCTTGATAACGCGTCAGCCTCAGCTACAGTCATTCCAGCTTTGATTTCGTTTATTGCTTTAATTTGGGAATTGAGAACGATGTTATAAATATCTCTCATCTTGGGGTCAGGTTCCCCAATAGCAAATGTTCTTGTTATATCAGAGCAATATCCTCTGTAGTATGCCCCAAAATCAAGCGTAATCATATCGCCTTGCTCTATGACTTTGTCGCTTGCTACACCATGAGGTAAAGCGCCTCTATAGCCAGATGCTACAATCGTGTCAAATGAAGGGCCATCTGCTCCTAATTCTAACATTTTAGCTTCTAATTTAGCTTTTAATTCTCTTTCAGTCATTCCAACCTTTGCAATATCTAATACATAGTTATATGTATCATCAACTATTTTAGCAGCGTATTTGATCTTTTCTATCTCTTCGGGTGTCTTTATTTCCCTGATTTTTTCAATCTCATTGCCAATAGAGATTAATTTAGCTTTCGATTGATCTAATGATTGGTATGTATCGTAACTCACTAAGTGTCCTTCAAAACCAACATGATCAAATTGTTCATTATTAATAATTTCTACAATTGCTTCAATTAAACCACCACTGCGATTGATGATGTTAAATTCAGTTGCTTGATTAGTTGCTTGTTCAATATATCGAAAATCAGTAATTAATTGATAGTTATTTTTTGAAATTATTAATGCACCACTTGTACCAGTGAAACCTGATAAATATCTACGATTATAATCTGATAAAATAACTAAAGCATCTAATTGTTGAACATCTAGTAAGTCTTTAACTTTTGCTAATTTATTCATACAAATCACTCCTAGTATAACGTTTGTACATTTGCTCTATTTACATTAAAATAATAGCATAATTATTTTAGAAATAAAGAGATTTTGGTTTAGGGAGATTTTAATGAAAAAATTAATCGTTATAATTGGAGCTTCATGTTTATTGGTTGGTTGTGGCTCTCAAAATTTAGGACCATTGGAAGATAAGACAACCAAATTAAGAGATCAAAACCATAACTTGAAGTTAGATATTCAACAGCTAAATCAAGATATAAGTAATCAAAAAGCACAGGTTGAGGCTCTTAATAAAGATAAAAAAAATGTTTCCAAAACAGTTGATAATAATAAAGAAGCTAAATTTTTAGATGCTTCGTCTAAATATTATCAAGATATTACTAAAGTTATTAGTAATTATAATCAGTTGGATTTGTCAAAAAATAAGAAAGAAGACAAAAAGCAAAATCTTGAAAAATTAAATACTATTGCTAATGGTATTGATGATGCTTATGGTAAATATAAGGGTTCCGTAACTAAAAAAGACTTATCTAGTGCAAATAAAAATGAAGATAAAAATATTAGACAAATTAACAAAGAGTTACAATCAGCATTTAAAGATATTAAGAGCGGATATGAAAATAATAATACGAATAAATTGAATAAAGGTAAGACTAAACTATCTCAAGTGAACATGTCTAACAATTCATAATAGGAGTTTTTGATTTGAAAAATATATTGTTTTATTTAGTAATTTTAATCGCTGCAATTGGCTTGATTTTGAATTTAAATGTATTCATGATGTCTTTTGCTAAAACGATTTTCACCTTTTTAATCATTGCGTTAATTATTTATTTAATATACTATTTCTTTTTCTTAACTGAAGATCAACGTAAATACAGGAGAGCAGCAAGAAAATATAAAAAGAGAAATAGAAAATAAAAATAATCATAGGATGACCAATTATTAGCCATCCTATGATTTTTTATTTTTTATATAACCATTCATCAGAACGATATTTTTCTTCTAATTCTTTTACTTCTTTTATTTGGTCATCTGTTAAAGTAAGTGGTTTAAATTCTATGTTTAACCCCTTTTTAAATCCTTCTTCAAATGCTTTTTCCATCTCTTCAATTGATATATGTCTATCAGCAATATCATTAATCGCTACAGCTTTATCAACAAAGGCTTTTTTCATCTTATCTTTTAGACGATCATTTTTGAAAATGAACATATCGAAAAGCTCATCAACGTTAACATCTTGTAATAAGGAACCATGTTGTAGTATAACGCCTTTTTGTCTAGTTTGAGCGCTTCCTGCAATTTTTCTGCCTTCAACAACTAATTCATACCAACTAGGTGCATCAAAACAAACAGCACTTCGAGGTTGTTTTAATTTTTCTCGTTCTTCTTTGGAACGTGGAATCGCAAAATATGCTTCAAAACCTAACAATTTAAATCCTTCAAGTAATCCTTCAGAAATGACACGATATGCTTCAGTTACGGTAGAAGGCATATTAGGATGTTCTTCCGAAACAATAACACTATATGTTAATTCTTTATCATGAAGAACCCCTCTACCACCAGTTTGTCTTCTTACTAATCCAAATCCTTTTTCATTAACTTTATCAATGTCAATTTCTTTCTTTAATCTTTGAAAATACCCTACAGATAACGTTGCAGGATTCCAAGTGTAAAATCTGACAACAGGGTCAATTTCCCCTCTTGATACGAAGTTTAAGAGTGCTTCATCCATTGCCATATTATAATATGGATCATGGCTTCCTGTATTTATAAAATTCCATGTCTCTGTCATAAAATAATCTCCAATCATAACATATAATTATCTATAGAAAAATATTAAATTTTACATATAAATCTTTGATAAAAATAGCCAATAAAAAATTTTGATAAATTTAGCTAACAGCCTTATAATTATAATATCGGTTAATTAGGGAGGATGCAATATGAATGTATCTTTGATTATAGCTTTAGCTATTATAGTCATAATTATTTTATATATGCTTGGAAATTGGTTTATGAATAAACGAGCAGTCACTGAACTTGAGCAGAATGAATTTCACAAAGGTTTAAGAAAAGCTCAAGTGATTGATGTTCGTGAGAAAGTAGACTATGATTACGGACATATTAACGGCGCTCGTAACATTCCAATATCAATGTTTAGTCAAAGATATCAAGGTTTACGTAAAGATCAACCTATTTATCTTTGTGATGCAAACGGTGTTGCAGGGTATCGTGCAGCACGTATCCTTAAAAAAAATGGCTATAAAGATATTTATATGTTAAAAGGTGGATACAAAAAATGGACAGGCAAGATTAAAACTAAAAAATAATCTCTTGTTTGCTTACTAACTCTTAAAGATGTTCTTTAAGAGTTTTTTTATTATTTATGTGAAAATCATTTAGAAACGTTATCTAAATATAGAATAAACATAAAATATTTCACATAAAATTAAAATAAGGAAGACCCTATAATCAATTAAATTGGTTACAGGGTCAAAGTTTTAAATATTATTCTTTTTCTTCATGTAGATTATCAAATTTTAAAACAGGCTTACGCGCAGCTGTAGTTTCATCTAATCTATCAATTATTGTACTATGTGGTGCTTCTAATACTTTATCTGGATCATTTTTAGCTTCTTCAGCAATTTGAATCATAGCATCGATAAAGTAATCTAACGTTTCTTTAGATTCTGTTTCAGTTGGTTCAATCATCATACCTTCCTCAACGTTAAGTGGGAAGTAGATTGTTGGTGGATGAACACCAAAGTCTAATAAACGTTTTGCCATGTCTAATGTACGGACACCATGTTCTTTTTGTTTAGAACCACTTAATACGAATTCATGTTTACAATATTGTTCATATGGTATTTCATAGTGGTCTTTTAAGCTAGCTTTAATATAGTTAGCATTAAGAACTGCTGCTTCAGAAACCTCTCTTAAACCTTCAGCACCCATAGTTCTGATATATGTGTATGCTCTTAAGTAAATACCAAAGTTACCGTAGAATGGTTTTACACGTCCAATTGAGTTTTTAATATCATTATCGTATTTAAAAGTATCTCCATCTTTGATTACCATTGGTTTTGGTAAATAACTAGCTAATTCTTTTTTTACACCAACTGGACCTGAACCTGGACCACCGCCACCGTGAGGACCAGTGAAAGTTTTGTGTAAGTTTAAATGTACCGCATCAAATCCCATATCTCCAGGACGTACTTTATCCATAATGGCATTTAAGTTTGCACCGTCATAGTATAATAATCCGCCTGCTTCATGTACAATTTCACGGATTTCCATGATGTTTTTCTCGAAAATACCTAAAGTGTTAGGATTAGTTAACATAATTGCAGCAGTATTTTCATTAACAACGCGTTTTAAGTCTTCGATATCAACTTCACCACGTTCATTTGATTTAACTGTAACAGCTTTAAAACCAGCAAACGACGCAGATGCAGGGTTTGTACCATGAGCTGAGTCAGGAACAATAACTTCATCACGATGACCTTCACCATTATCTAAATGATACGCTTTGAAAATCATTAAAGCAGTCCACTCACCATGAGCACCTGCAGCTGGTTGTAATGTAACTTCATCCATACCAGTAATTTCTTTAAGTTCTTCTTGCAAACTATACACAATTTCTAAAGAACCTTGAACTTGCTCTTCTTCTTGTAAAGGATGTGACTCTGCAAATCCAGGTATGCGAGCAATTTTTTCATTGATTTTAGGATTATATTTCATAGTACATGATCCAAGTGGATAAAAACCTGAATCTACACCAAAGTTTTTATTTGATAATTCAGTATAATGACGAACTAAATCTAATTCTGCAACTTCAGGAAACTCTGCTTTATTTTTACGAATAAATTTATCATCAAGAATACTTTCAACTGAATCTGTTTTTATATCGCTTTGAGGTAATGAGTATGCATATCTACCTTCTCTAGATCTTTCAAAAATTAATGGACTTGATTTACTTACTACCATTTAGCTCACCAGCTTTCTTAACAAATGTATCAATTTCATCTTTAGTTCTTAATTCAGTAACAGCAATTAACATATGATTTTCAAAATCTGCTGAGGCTTCACCTAAATCAAAGCCTCCAATGAAACCATGTTCTGCTAATTTTTTATTTACATCTTTGATTGGTTGATCGAATTTGACAACAAATTCATTGAATGAAGTACCATCAAGCACTTCAAAACCATTGTCTTTAAATTGATTTTTAGCATAATTTGCGTGTTCTAAGTTTTGAACTGCAATGTCGTAAATACCTTGTTTACCAAGAGCTGACATAGCAATTGATGATGCAAGTGCGTTTAATGCTTGGTTTGAACAGATATTAGAAGTGGCTTTATCACGACGAATATGTTGTTCACGGGCTTGTAAAGTTAGAACGAATCCACGGTTACCTTCATCATCTTGTGTTTGTCCTACTAATCTACCAGGCACTTTACGCATTAATTTTTTTGTAGTTGCGAAATAACCACAGTGTGGTCCACCAAATTGTGTTGGTATACCAAATGGTTGTGTGTCTCCTACTACAATATCAGCACCAAATGAACCTGGAGGTGTCAATAGGCCTAAAGCTAATGGATTAGCATAAACGATAAATAATGCTTTTTTGCCTTCAATAAATGATTGAATTTTTTCTAAGTCTTCCACTGAACCATAGAAGTTTGGATATTGAACTGCTACTGCAGCAGTTTCATCGTCTACAGCCTGTTCTAATTTTTCTAAGTCAGTAATTGTTCCATCTAAATCAACTTCAACAATTTCAAATTCTTCTCTAACTTTAACGTAAGTTTTTAACACTTGAAGTGCTTGATAATGAAGACCTTTAGATACTACAATTTTATTTTTCTTAGTATGATTAAATGCTAAGATACAAGCTTCAGCAAAACTAGTGATACCATCATACATAGATGAGTTAGCTACATCCATATCTGTTAATTCACAAATTAATGTTTGGAATTCAAAAATCGCTTGTAATTCACCTTGTGAAATTTCTGGTTGATATGGTGTATATGCTGTATAGAATTCAGAACGTGAAATCATTGCATCTACAACAGCTGGAGCATAATGGTCATAAACGCCAGCACCTAGGAAAGACGCATGAGTTTCTTTAGTTACGTTTTTATTTGCAACTGTATTAAGTCTTCTTAATAAAGAAGTTTCAGCTTCACCACTAGAAATATTTAAATCTCTATTTAGTAAAATATCTTTCGGCACATCTCCGAACAATTCATTAATTGAACTTGCTCCAATTTTATCAAGCATTTCTTTTTTATCTTTTTCAGTTAATGGTATATAACGATGACTCACAATACACACCCCTTAATTATTTTTCAATTTGGTTTTTCTTAACAATTTTAGCTTTAAGCTGTCTTTTACGTACTTGAACTAATAATTCTCGTCCCATTTCAAATTCATCTCGCTTAATAATTGCCATAGCGATTGATTTACCTGAAGATGGTGCTTGTGTTCCTGAAGTAACTTCCCCAATTTCGTTACCATCAAGGTCTAAAACAGGATAACCAGTTCTTGCAATACCTTTATCAAGTAACACTAAGCCAACAGTTCTACGTTCTGAACCATTTTCTTTTTGGTCTTTTAACACTGATTTACCGATGAAGTCTTCTTCAATAAGTGGTTTAGCAGCAAAAGCAATTCCACCTTCATATGGTGTGATAGATTCTGTTAAATCTTGACCATGTAATGGAAGGCCAGCTTCTAATCTTAATGTATCACGTGCACCGAGACCGCATGGAACTACATTATATTCAATGAAGCCGTTCCAAATGTCTACTGTGTCTTTTGCTTCACAATAGATTTCAAATCCGTCTTCACCTGTATAACCAGATTGAGATAAGATAACATTTTTTCCAAATAGAGTAACGTTTTGTTGGAAATCAAATGGTTTCATTTCACTTACATTTATATCAACTAACTCGCTTACCAAATCTCTTGCTTTAGGACCTTGAACAGCTAACTGACCGAATTGATCAGATACATTTGATACTTCAACATCAAATTTAGGTGCATGTTTTTGTACCCAAGCAAAATCTTTATCTGTATTTGCAGCGTTAACAATTAGTAGATAATCATTGTCGCCGATTTTGTATGTTACTAAGTCATCAATAATACCGCCTTCTTCGTTACATAAAGCAGTATATTGAGCTTTAGTATCAGTAAGGTTGTTAGTATCGTTTGAAAGTAAGTATTGGACAAATTTACTAGCATCATTGCCTTTTATAGAGATTTCTCCCATATGGCTTACATCGAACATACCTACTTCATATCTAACTGCATTATGTTCTTCTTTGATACTTGTAAATTGAACAGGCATTGCCCATCCACCGAACTCTACTATTTTTGCACCACTGTCAACATAATTTTGATACAATGGTGTTTTTTTAAATTCGCTTGTCATTAGAAAACCCCCTATATTTTTTATAAAAAACAGAGTAGCAGATAGCTACCCTGTTTATACACTTAATCCAGGAATGCGTAGCAGTATTATCCTTTTGCCTGAGAGTTTAGTAGTTAACTTGCACCTTCGGCGATAAAAATTATTATACTTAAATTTAAGTAATATATTTTTATTCTCTCTAATACTGATCAACCGCAAGTAAGATGATTTATAATCTCATTATAAATTTCTCTGATTGTTTTATCACTATTCACTTTCATGAATGCGATTTCATTATATCTTGAAATCCTTGATAAATACAAGTTATTTAACTGTTTTTTGGATTTATCAATTGCATTTGGTCTATGATTATCGTTTATTACTCTCTTGAAGATAACATCTATGTCACAATCTAGCCAAAAAATGTATTTATACTGTTTCAAATGATTTAGTGATTCATTATATTCGATAACACCACCACCTGTTGCAATAACATCGTATTTTTTTGTACATTCAATTAAGTAGTTATATTCAATTTTCCTAAAACCGATTTCTCCAACTTCTTCAAAGATATCTGGTATTTTTTTATTTTCTTTTATTTCTATGTATACATCTAAATCTATAAAACTTAATTGATTTTCTAATGATAAGTATTCTCCAATAGTACTTTTACCTGTGCCCATAAAGCCGATAAGAATTATTGGTGATTTTTTTTTATTCAATTGCATCACCCTTTTTAAAATAGTTGATTTATCTTCAAATCATAATAACTACTAATGTTATGAATTGTCTTCAATTTTAAACTATATTGAGTTGTATAAAAAGAGATGATTGATAAATATATGATAAATATGAGCATAGTATAGATGCTTATGAAACCTTTATAGTTATAAATAAAGTGTTTTGTCATAGAAATTCTCCCTACTTCCAATCCTTAAAAACACTTCTATAATTCCTTTATGATTAGAAATGAACCTCGCATTTAAAACATTATTTAGTAGTGTAATATTCCCTCTATTATTACTTATAAAAATAATTTTTTGATTTTGATATTTAATGAAACTATTTTGATTCTGTTGTTTAAGTAAAATTGAATGTTCATCAATTAATTTTAAAGAAATTGCTTTAGAATTGGTCATTTTATTAAGGTCCAATTGAAAAAATGAATATTCTAATTGGTCAAATTCATAGGCCGCACTTAAGTATGTATCAGTCAAACGAAATAGATGGGGTATTATAGTTAAAATGATTATAGTAATTAATAAGGATATTAGCATTTCTATAAAAGTAAATCCTTTAGTTACTGAGCTGAACACAGACCTTATTCTTAGATAAATTATTATTATTGCATATCGTATTTTTATAAATTTTAATTTCATATTTTCCTATAGTAATCCCCTTCTTTAATTCTTTAATATTATAATGTTTTTGGCTTGTGATAATAGCACTTTTCATATCTAAAATTTCGTATTGATTACGTAGATTGAAATTTAATTGTTCTAATAGAGGTAAGAATATTAAAGTAATAAAAGTTAGAATCAAAAAACCTAATAAACTATCAATTAATAAACTTCCCCTAATTTGATAATTTAACAAATCTTATCCTTCCTTTATCAATGTTAAAAATTACTCTGTAAATATTCTCTTTAGCTTTCAAAATGATTGATCCAAAATGATTAATTTTACCTTCATTATTGAATGTTATGGTGTGTACTTTTGCAACTGAAATAATTTTAGTGCCAAATAATCCTAATTTGTATTTATTTCCATTTTGTTCAATAATATTCATTTCTGTGGCTTGTTTGCTAAACACAATTGTAATTGATTGGTTCTCAGCAATTGCTTTTGATTTTATATACTCTAATTGGGTGATGATATTTTTTACTTTTAATTCACTTTCGATTAAATCTAATTTAGTTTTAGTATAAATGCTTGGGGAAATCATAATAATAATTATTAAAATTAATAAGGTAAGCAATGTTTCAAGAAGAGTAAACGCAGTAAATTGACTAGTTCGCAATAGCCTCACCATTAGATATTGTAATAGTTTCTCCTGATCTGCATTGCTTTTGTCCTTCTTTTATAAGGCCATCATTGATAAGATCATTTATATTAGAAGGTGTACGATTATGTTTTAATGTATATGCTTCTATTTGACTATTTATCATTTTGACTTGAGCTTCACAACCTGTGGACTGGATATGTGCTGTTTGTTTTGCAATGTTTGGAATAATTAATATTAGTAATACGCTGATAATTAGTAATACTAATAACATTTCTATTAGAGTAAAAGCTTTTAATTTTTTTAAATTTTCAAAGTGATTTTTCATATTAAACTCCTTATCATTTAATATTTTGCATTAACTGAAACATTGGTAACATAATTACTAAATACAAACTAACAATGAACAAGCCTAGAAACAGAAAAATAATTGGTTGAATGATTTTTGTATGAAGAAGTGATTTTTCTTTAAATCTATTAATTAAAATACTTGAGTAAATTTTAAGTTCTATATCTAATTTGGCACTTTTTTCTCCCTGCTTTATAAATTTAATTAAGTCTTTTTGAAAACACGGCATCATAGCTAAACTATTTGCTAAAGTTTCACCACTATTAGTTTTATCCATTAAAAACCCCCCTAGAAACCTTAAATATTCATTATCATTTTGTTTAATATATGTTGTAACAATGTCCTGTAAACTTACGCCATTTTTATAAAATAGACTTAAATCATTAGATATTTGATAAGTTTTAAAAATTTTATAATAGCTATTAAACAAAGGTATTGATGATAAAATAATTATTTTTTTAGAAGTTTCTATTCGTAATAATACTATGGTTAAAATTACAAAGATTAAAATTAAAATAGTAATGAAAAAGATAATAAAAGCAGGAAGAGAAGTAATCATTGAGGTTAAGAATTTCTGGTAAAATGATAAATTTACATCCATAGAAATGTATAGTTGTTCAAATTGCGGAATGACAGTATAGTTTAACCCTACTACCATACACATAAAAATACAGCATAATAAGAGTGGATATTGAACAGCTTTAATTACTTGCTGCTTTGCAGATAAATTTGTCTTTAAATATTTGATGGACTCCTCTAAAGCGTCTTCTAAATTTCCATATTTTTGTGAAAAATAGATTTGAGTTGTAATTGAATTTGGATAACCTATCAAATTTAATACTTCATAACATGTTTCACCTGATTTAATAGATGCTATGATTTTATTTTTTAATTCTTTATCTCTGTATTTGAAATATAGGTTGATGAACTCAAAACTCTCTAAAAGTGTGAAGCCACTTTTTAATAAGTTTGACAGTGTTTCAAGTAAGTGAATCATTTGTGCACTCGTTAAATTCTTAGATGACAATTTAAAAATATTTACTTGCAGTATCTTCACAAATTGTTCCTTCTTTAGATAATAAATTTAATTGCTGTTCTAAATTATTAAAATTAAGTGGCATTGTTTGTTCATGCTCGAAGAAATATTGTATCTGCTTTTTATCTATTGTTTCACAAATTAACCGACGCTCATTCTGAGTAGTCGTTATTAATCTTTGATTAGAAATGATATTGATAGATTGAGTTAATTCTTGAATTGAAATTCCCATCTCAAGTAATCGAAGTAATGCACCTCTACAATTAGTAGAATGCATGGTTGATAATACAAGGTGTCCACTCAAACTAGCTTGAATAACACATTTAGCAACTTCTGCGTCTCTTATTTCACCTATTAAAATAATATCAGGATCACATCTTAATATAGCTTTAAATGAACTTATGTAGTCTATACCTGCCTTTTTATTTATTGATATTTGGGTAATGCCTTTTAGTAATTGCTCAACTGGGTTTTCGATAGTGATAACATTAAGATTTAATTCTTTATATGCATGTAGAACCATTTGATACATCAGAGTACTTTTTCCGGATCCTGTGGGTCCAGTTAATAGAATTAATCCCTGTTTTTTATTTACTAAGTGTTTAAAATCGTTAAATTCTTTATATTCTTTTTTTGCTTGAAAATATTGAGGAATTATCCTAATTACACAACTTTCTACACCTAAAGACAAAGGTAATGTTGAAATCCGTAAATAAAAAGTAGATTTAGATTGATAAGTATAACGACCACTTTGAGCGGATTGTTGAGATGAAACGTCCAAACCTGATTTGAACTTCATAAAAACTAATAATTTTTGATATACATCTAAGTTGAATATTTCATAAAGTTCAAGATAATCATTAATTCTAAATTTAATATGAACTTCATCAACTGAAGGGATAAAATGTATGTCGCTCGCATTTTTTGAAATAGCTTTATTAACTATCTCTCTGAATAATAGTTTCAAAAAAACACCTCCTACATATATAAACGTAAGAGGTGAAGAAATTACTTTATTTTATTGGCCATCTAAAAATGGATTTAATTGCTCATCATCGACTGTTGTATATGGACCATGGCCAGGGAATAATGGTAAATCGCCTTCTAATTCAAATAATTTATCTTTAATAGAATCAACCAATGTTTCATAATCACCGCGATATAAGTCAGTACGACCTATACCATTGTTAAATAACGTGTCACCGACTACTGCGAAATCCTCAAATACATACGTCAAACTTCCAGGAGAATGACCAGGAGTATGCAGTACATTGAATTTAAATCCTTCAATATTGGACTCACCTTCATCTAATTGGTTTGGTTTGACGTCACTAGTAATTAAAGGCATACCATATTGCTTAAACTTAGCAGAACCATTTTTATCAGGATCCTTTAGAAAACTAAACTCCTCTTTATTCATGTATAAAGGTACTTCATATTTATTAACGACATCGTCTAATGCACCAATATGATCAAAGTGCGCATGTGTTAATAAAATTGCTTTTAATGGTTTGTTAATTTGATTTAATTTTTTAAAAATCTTATCTGATTCACCAGCAGGATCGATTAATATAACACTTTCTTCATTTTCAATAAAATATGCATTAGTATCTACCAATCCTAAAGTTAAGCTTGAGATTTTCATATTATTCTCCTTGATTATCGATATGTTTTTGAACTGATTTTAGTTTATCATTCATTTTACGAGATTTATCGCGTCTATCATCTATACGTAAGTTTGTACAAACTCTATCAATACCTTTATTAAACGGCAATTCATGGATTGCTTGTACTACTTCGAATAAGTCTTTTAAATCCCCTTCGATTAGAGTATTCATTGGGGTTAATTGATAATCAATTTTTCCTTCTTGTTTAAAACTTTCTAATTTCATTTGTATCTCTGCAATATATTTACTAACACTTGGTCCTTCAGTTCCAACTGGAATAATAACTACATCAACAATTGCCATTATTTAACACCACCCTTTTCTAATATATATGTTTTAATTAGCCCTGCTGCACCAGTTATTCCTGCATCATTACCTAGTTGAGCTTGAACAATTTCAGTATCTTTTTGAGCGGGAGTGAATGTTAAGTTGTGGTACTCAGTTTTAATATTTTCGATTAAAATCAAACCAGCTGTTGACATACCTCCACCTAAAACGATGTATTTGGGGTTGCTTGTTGCGCTAATAATACTACATAAATAAGCGATGTGGTTTGCCACTTTTTCAGTAATAAAGATACAGAATTGATCACCTGCTTTAGCGGCATCAAATACGGCTTTAGCTGTAACTTTATTGTCTTTTATTAACGGTAATATTGATGATTTAAACGTTAATTTTGGATAATAAAAATTAACCAAATTAACGACACCAGTAGCAGAAGCAACAGTTTCTATACAACCTGATTTACCACAATTACAATTAAAGCGTTGATCAAAATCAGTTCTGATGTGACCTATTTCTGCACCTGATCCATTATGACCATGAACAAGTTCACCATTAGAGATAATACCTCCGCCTAAACCGGTACCTAATGTTATAGCAACTACATCGTCAGCACCTTGACCTGCACCTTTATGTTTTTCTCCTAATGCCGCTACATTAGCATCATTATCAACATAAACAGGACAGTTAATAAATTCACTAAACATTTGTCGAACATTTACACTACCTGGCCAATGCAAATTAACTGCCCCATTAACAATGCCAGTTTCAAAATCAACAGGCCCTGGTACACCAATTCCAACACCAATGACATCATCAATTTTTAATTGGTGAGTTGAGAGTGTTTCGTTAAATGAATCATAGATATTCTTTAATAATGTTTTGCCCGTGTGGTCAGACGTATCTGTTTTAATAGACCATTTGTGTAGTTGTTCGAGTTCGCCATTGAATATTCCAAGTTTACAAGTTGTCCCACCAATATCTGCTGCTAAAATAATATCTTTCATTTATGCTCATTCCTTCTTTGGTTAATTATTAAAATACATTTTAGGTATTCATCTTTAGATAATAGTTCGTAATGATATAATGATTTTATTTCTTGTAGCATCATTTCATACATATCGTTTGGATTTTTAAAATAGATAATAAATCCATAACGCTTTAAAAGCTGTAATACATCATAGAAATTTTTAATTTCTCGATTCATTTGATTGATCCAACTCTTTTTTTAAATTTTTATAATCATTATTGTCAGAATTAATAGTTAAAGCTTTTTTTACATATTTGAGTGCTTTTTCATTATCATCAAGTGCTCTATTAGCAATTGCAAGTTCATAGTTCAAAAGACCAGAATTTGGATGGTTTTTTAAACCGCGTTCCCAATCCGCCATGCCCTCTGCTCTAGAACTTGTAGTTGCTGTTATAAGCCCCTTTAAATAATAGGTTCGATCGTCATCATAACCTTTGTCAATTGTATGGTTTACAATTGAACTTGCCTCTTTATAATTATAGTCTAATATAGCATCCTCAATTAATTTATCATAAATATTTTCTTCTTTAATAGTAAAAATTCTTACCTGTAATGCAACAAACAAAACAAGCAATATAATTAAGAAAATCCAAAATAAATTACGATTGTGTGTGAAATAATAACCAATTAAAGTAATTAAAACACCACCAATAAATCCTCCTAGATGAGCCATAATATTAATATTAGACATAAATAATGATAAAACAATTAGCACTAATAATGCGATTAACATTTGACCAATTGTTTTTCTAGAATAGGTCTTACTTACAAACATCATTGCAAAAATTGAGCCTATTAGCCCGAAAATAGCTCCGCTAGCACCTACAGATACAGTATGAAGATTAAATGATAGTGAAATAAAATTTCCGAGTAAACCAGAAATTACATAAATCCCTAACATTCTTAATGGGCCGACTATAGATTCGACTATCTTACCGAAAATAAATAATGATAGCATATTCATTAAAATGTGCTCAAAATTAAAGTGTAGAAACATGGATGTTATAAGACGATACCATTCGCCATGAACGACGTTAAAGTGCACTAATCCACCTAAATCTAACAATTTAACATCGGAAAAATGATTAAGATAAAGAATCATTATTAGCCATATCAAAACGTTAATTATGATTAACCCATATGTCATAGGTGTAAAACGCAAAATATGTTTATCAATTGGGTTTTGTGACAATAAACGTCGCTTATAGTAATTTGATAGTTTGTTATCTTGTCTAAACATTAATTTAGTTAATATATTATTATGAATCAATTTATGTAAATCATTGTTATTTAAAATACTCATGCTTTCTATTTTAATGGGACTAGAGTCAGCGGATTTGATATTATCAAATATTTGATCTGTGAAATAATAATATTTAACGCTTTTTAATTTAAAATTGAGGTCATCCTCATATTGTTGATAATTATCCAACATTTTAGCTTTATCAAACTGAATTTCTTGGTTAGAAGCGATATCTTTCCTAAATATCACTAGCTTGTTTTTCTTTTTATGTATAAGCCAAATTTCACTATCATTTTTATCAATATTTACAATGTGATAATTGTAATATTTTATAAAATAATAGATAGACTTCCAGAAGTATTTTTCTGTATCCATTAACTCCTCCAAAATTTAAGTATTGAAAATTATTAATTTTTCAACAGGTTGATCATGTGATTCGATATCAAACTGTGTTAATTGTAGGTCATAAATTAAACTAATAGTATTGGCATTTGAATCACTTAAGAAGCGATCATAATATCCTCCACCATAACCTATTCGATAACCATCATCTCTAAAAGCAACTCCAGGAACAACAATTAAATCTAATTGATCAGTAATTTCAGTGTCATCATTAACATATAATAAGCCTTTTTCATCCTTTTCAAGTTGGTTTAAAGATAGTAACTGTTTAAAATTCATTTCTTTCAATTTGTAGTTTGTATTAGGAACAAAGACTTTTTTATCATCAGATAACATCGTATCGATGATGGGATAAGTATCTACTTCATGAGGCATAGATAAAACAATACCTATTCTTTTCGCGTTTTTATATTCAGTATTATTGATTAATTGATTCTTCAACCATGCGTCTGCACGAAGTTTGTGTTCTTTTTCTAATTGTTTCATTTGAGATAATATTTCTTTTCTAATCTCTTTTTTACTCATAACATCCCCACTCTCTAGACACTATATATATTATAACGTTATTAAAAGATGATGTCATTTATATGAAATAAAAAAAGGAGCTAGACAGAATCCATTATGGATTCATAGTCTTGCCCCTGTAAGGATGACTTGAGCCGAAAAACGCAATTTTAGCGTTTTTCGGCTCAAGTCGGCTACTGCAAATTAGCAATGTAGTCTTATAATATTATTTTTGAAACAAACTCTTTAGATGAGTTATTATTTAGTTTCACGGTGTAAAGTGTGTTTATTATCACGTGAACAATATTTTTTCATTTCAACACGTTCAGGATTAGTTCTTTTGTTTTTAGTAGAAATGTAGTTTCTATCTCCACATTCTGTACAAGCTAATGTTACATTTACGCGCATGTTAAATCCTCCTTACCTTTTTTAAATACGACTTTATAATCATACCACTTAGTTTAAAAATTGAAAAGTATTATTTTTGATGCTCTAAAAAATTTCAATTCATTAAAAGTAAAATAGTTATTTTTTATCGTCAAAGTAATAATTAATTACATCTCTTCCTAGGTCTCCACCATTTAACCATGGTGGTGGGACAGGTTGATTTGTATATACAATCGAGAATGATAGTTTAGGATTTTTGATAGGTGCATAACCTATATATGTTGAATTAACTCTAGATTCACCATCTTGGAATACTTCAGCAGTACCTGTTTTTCCTGCAGATGGTACTTTAGTTTTGTGGAAACTTGAATAACCTGTTCCATCTTGCTTATTGAATGCCATCTCAAACCCTTTTTGAACTTCATTAATTTCATCTTCAGAATTATTTACTTTGTTTAATACATTACCTTTGATTTTTTGTTTAACAGGTCCTATGTCATCACTATTTGTAGCATCATGAATTGCTAATCCAATGTGCGGTTGAATTCTATAACCATCATTAGCTATTGTAGAAACGTACTGTGATAATTGAATTGGACTATATGTGTCATATTGACCAATTGATAAATCAAGGTAATTGCCTGAATTGTTTGTTAATGGTTCAATTTGACCTATTGTTTCATTTGGCAAGTCAATACCTGTTTTAACTCCCAATCCGACTTGATTAAGTCCCTTTCTTAATTTCTGGCCAGCTTCACTTATATCTGTAGGTAAGCCCATTCCACTATAGTAAGGATCTCCGGCTAATTTAAGAGCAGTTTTAAACATATATACGTTTGAAGAGTGCATTAATGCTTCTTTATCATTAATTCTGACTTTATCATTTTTATTAAAGTAAGAGCGTTTTGTTAATCCACCTTTAAAATGAAGTGGCTCATCTATCATTTCCTCGCCAACTTTAATCGCATTATTTTGATATCCAGCTAATAGGGTTCCACCTTTTACTGAAGAACCAACTGCAAATTGACCAGTAAAGTTTCCTAAATCATAATCTGTTAGCTTACCATTTTTATCGATTTGTTTTCCTGCCATAGCTAAAATATCGCCATTTTTAGGATTTTGCACTACAATAAGCGCGTTATCCATATCTTTAGCACCTTGATTGCGTAACGTCTTGATTTGACTTTCTAATAAAGATTCTACTTTTTTCTGTAAGTCTATATCAATTGTTAACTGTAAATCATCGCCTCTAGACCCAGGATTGATTACTTCAGAGTTTATGACTTTTCCAGATTTATCAGTAGTATATTTCATTTCTTTTTTCTTACCACGTAAAATATCTTCATATTGATATTCTAAATAAGATTTACCAACTCTATCATTTCGAGAATAACCTTTAGCTAAATATTGTTCGGTCAATTCTTTAGGAATACCTTCACTTGATGTAGATACACTACCAAATATACTTCTTAATGTATCTCCATAAGGATAGCGTCGGTCCCAATCCATAGTTGTATTTATACCTGGAAGACTATCAAGTTGCTGTGACACTGCAGCATATTCTTTTTCACTTACATCCTCATTCTTAATTGTTTGCGGGTTCATGGTAGAACCAGCAGACATTTCACGATAAATTGCTAAAACTTGCAAGTCTTTTTTTGATAAACTATTAATTTGTTTGTCTCCAACTTTTTTATATAATTGTTTATCATATTGATCTTGGGTAATACTACCTTCATTTAACATTGAAGTTTCTTTTTTCATTAATTTGTCTACTTCATCTTGATTTTTTTGAATCCAAAAATCTTGTTTATCTCTTTCAGTAATTTTGTCAGTTTTCATAGTAATAAGAGATGACAATTTTTTTGCAGTATCGAGCATATCTTTTTGACTTGTTTTCCTAGATCTTGTGTATGTAATCGTTAGTTTAGAAGCATTATCTACTAATACTTTTCCATTCCTATCAAGAATTCTTCCCCTAGGAACAGATTCATTTACAGTTATGTTTTCATCGTTTTTTACTAGTTGGCTATAATGGGAGCCTTGCGCAATTTGTAAATATCCTAACCTTAAAACTATAATTCCAAATATAACTACAATAGCACCAAACACAAAACTTATTCGTTTATTCATTGTGTGCTTTATTTTTTCATCATTAGACTTTTCCTTTAATCTTTTAAGCAAGATAACCTACCTCAATTATTAAACATGTTTACTCATAAATGATATATGAAAATTAAACATATTACCATCATTTTAATAAAAAAAGTGGCCTCTCATAGAGGCCACATATTAATTAGGAAATATAGAATTATTTTGTTGCATTGTATAATTCGCCAACTTTTTCCCAGTTAACAACATTCCAGAAAGCAGTAATATAATCTGGACGTTTGTTTTGATATTTAAGGTAATAAGCGTGTTCCCAAACATCTAAACCTAAGATAGGTGTTTTACCTTCAGTTAATGGGTTATCTTGGTTAGGTGTAGTAACAATTTCTAATTGACCATTGTTAACAACTAACCATGCCCAACCTGAACCGAAACGAGCTGCTGCTTTGTCAGCGAATTCTTTTTTAAATTCATCTAAAGAGCCCCATTGTTCTTTGATTTTATCAACAACAGCACCTTTTTCTTCAGAATTAGGAGTTAATAATTCCCAGAATAATGAGTGATTTAAGTGTCCGCCACCATTATTACGAACAGCTGTTTGAATATCTTCAGGTACACTATCTAAGTTAGCAACAATTTCTTCAATTGATTTAGATTCAAGATCTGTTCCCTCAACTGCAGAATTTAATTTGGTAACATAAGTGTTGTGATGTTTGTCATGATGGATTTCCATAGTTTGTTTGTCAATGTGTGGTTCTAATGCATCTGCTGCATATGGTAAATTTGGTAATTCAAAAGCCATAATTAATCATCCTCCTAAAAATTCGTTACATTTATAATAACAAGTTATTAACTAAGCAACAAAATATTTGCTTGCAACTCATATTAATACGCTTATTATTAACTTACTTTTATAATATAACTCAAAATGATAACTTTTAAACATAATTACAAACTATAATTGGTTATTTTTAAATAATTCCTACTTTTGACCTATGTATATCAAAATTTTTTAATTACATTTAATTTTAAGATTGTTAAATTGAATTAAAATATGATTTGTTTTCTATTTTGTTAATCTATTAATTCTTTAATGGAATTTTCAGTCGACTGACTCAAAAAAACTGAGAAAGCTACAATTAACACTTTCTCAGTTTAGATTGCTAATATATATTTGCAATTTTGTCTTACAATAATTCATTATTAAATTATTTAAGTGTATTAGTAAAAACAATTGATATTTATATTTCAAAAAATTTTATTTTGAGTTTTGTTTTTGACACTCTTCACATACGCCATAAACTTCTAGTTTATGGGTGTGAATATCTACATTAGGTAGATACACCTTTATTTGATCAATTGGACAAAAATCAATAACTTTAGTATCACCACAATTTTCACAAATAAAGTGATGATGGTGATGATTCATACAAGCAATTCTAAATTTCATTTCACCATCTAATTCAGTACTCTCAATAATTTTTAAGTCTTTAAATAAATGTAAATTACGATAAATTGTATCGAAAGAAATACCTGGATAATCTTTGTCTAATTGTTGTTGAATATGTTTTGCATTAATGTATTTATCTTCTTTAACAAAAATATTAATCATATCTTCACGTTTCTTAGTATATTTCAAACCATTATCTTTTAAAATTTTAATTGCATCATTTGTATTCATAAGTTATTGCCCCTTTTTAAGTCTTACAATTGATTTTTGGAATAACATTGTAAGTCCTAATAATAAAACTAATAGTACTACAATAACACCACCCGGTGAAATATTCATATAAAATGCTAAAACAAGGCCCATTATAACTGAAAATTCGCCAATTATGACACTTAAAATGATTAATTGTTTGAAACCCTTAGTTATTCTCATTGCTATAGCAATGGGTAATGTTATTAATGCACTGACTAAAAGTATGCCAACCACTCTCATTGAAGCAGAAATTACCATAGCCACGATAACTATAAATAAAAATTGAATCCATTTAGGAATATTTACAACTCTACTATATTCTTCGTCAAATGAAAGTATAAATAATTCTTTATAAAATAAAGTAATAAATAAAACAACGACAATTGCTATAACTACAACCGTTAATAAATCACTAAGACTGACCGCACTTATGGAACCAAATAGTAAACCTACAATTTCTTGGTTAAATCCATCTGCAAGAGAAATAAAAATGGCACTTAGTGCAATCCCTGCGCTCATAATAATTGGTATGGCAATCTCTTGATAGTTAGAATATGATGTTCTTAACTTTTCAATTAAAAGCGCACCTACAATAGCATATAATATACCAAACCACATCGGATTAATAATAGTTAGTGCGGGTGACAAAGTTAGTATAAACATGCCAAATGAGATACCGCCTAGTGTAACATGGCTAAGCGCATCTGCAATCAAAGATAATCTTCTTACAACTATAAAAGCACCAATTAAAGGTGCAATAAATCCAATTAAAATACCACTAAGTAATGAATATCTCATGAAGTCGAAATTTAATAACGCTTCAATCATAGATATCACCACTCACTTGTTTAATTAATACATTCATTTTGTTACTCCTAATATATTAAATTTTAAACTTCACAACATTCTCTATTATGTTGATGATCTACAAATTTAATGGGGTGACCATAAATTTTAGAAATTTCAACTTCGTCTAGTTTTTTGAAGTCCTCGGTTGATCCATGGAAATGTAAATGTTTATTTAAGCATGCTACTTTTGTTGCTGTATCAGCTACAACGCCAATGTCATGTGTTACTAATATAATCGTTATACCTTCATCTTTTAATCTTTCAAGCGTTTCATAAAATTCACTTACATGTTTTGCATCAATACCATTTGTAGGTTCATCTAAAACTAAGACAGAAGGATTGGAGATTAAAGCTCTCGCAATTAATACACGCTGTTGTTGTCCGCCGGAAAGTTCTGCAATATTCTTGTTGATAAGATGATTGATATTTAATCTAGTTAAAACGTCATCGACAAGTGCTTCATCTTTTTTATTAAACTTTTGAAATAACTTTTTTGTTTTAGTAAGACCACTAAGTACCACTTCTTTAACACTTGCTGGAAATCCAGCATTAAAAGCTGTAGCTTTTTGTGATACGTAACTTATCTTTAAAGCAGATTGATTTTGCTTTTTATATGATTTACCATCTATATATATTTCGCCCTTTTGCAACGGAAGCAACCCTAATATGATTTTTAGTAAAGTAGACTTACCTGCTCCATTGGGACCCACAATTGCTAAAAATTCACCTTTATTTATGTGTATATTAATATTTTCTAAAACTTGTTTATTATCAAATTGATAATCGATATTTTTTAATTCAAAAACAGGTTGATTCATTATTTCACCTCGTTTAATACTATACAGTTAAGTTTAGAAGTTGTAAATAGTAATGTTTACGACTTGATTTAATAGATAATAAAATGGAGCGATACTGAATTATTGTAAAATTAATTGTATCACTCCTGAGAAAATTATTAAGTCTGTGAAGAGTTATGGTTTAACGCCTTTTAAGGTTATACCGCTATTGTTTTATTACATCATAGCCTTAAATATTAATATTTGATTCAACTTCCAATTAATAATAATTATTGCTGAAGAATTTTATATTTTAATTCTGAATCAAATTGTTGTGCTTTTAACATCTCTATTTCAAATTTATAAGGTGGTTTCTTATTTTTTTTATCTTCACCAACATAGGGTGTTTCTAAAATTTTAGGTATATCCTTGAAAACATCATGGTGTACTACATAATTTAATGCGTCAAATCCAATGTGACCGAATCCAATATTTTCGTGTCTATCTTTATGAGCACCTTGCTCATTTTTACTATCATTAACATGAACCACTTTTATTCGATCTAAGCCAATAATTTTATCAAATTCATTTAATACACCATCGAAATCCTCTTTAATGTTATATCCAGCATCATGAGTGTGACATGTATCGAAACAAATTGATAGTCGATCATTATGAGTAACCCCGTCAATAATTTGTGCGATTTCCTCAAAACTTCGTCCAACTTCAGATCCTTTTCCAGCCATAGTTTCTAGAGCGATGCGCACATCATTATCATGAGTTAAAACTTCATTCAATCCTTTAATAATCTGTTGAATACCTTTATCAGCACCAGCGCCAACATGTGAACCAGGATGTAGAACAATATCTTTAGCACCTAAAGCTTGTGTTCGTTCAATTTCATTTTGAAGGAAATCTACCCCTAATTGAAAGACTTCCGGTTTAGTAGTGTTAGCGATGTTTATAATATATGGAGCATGGACGACTAAATTAGATAAACCATATTTATCCATGGCTTCATGTCCTTTTTCGATATTTAAATCCTCTATGCTCTTTCTTCTTGTATTTTGAGGTGCGCCAGTATAAATCATAAATGTAGACTCACCAAATTTGTGTGCTTCTTCTGCAGAACCTTCTAACATCTTTTTACCACTCATAGAAACATGTGACCCAAGTAACATTGCTTTCACCTAACCCTTTTTATTATTTTTTCGTTGTTGTCTATTTTGTCTTTTACTAAATTGTTTTCTTTCTTGTCTCTTCATTCTTTCGACTTCTTGTTTGAATTTCTTTTTATAACCTGGTTTGACTTTATTTTTAGTCTTACTTCGCACTTTATGTTTTACTTCGTTCGTTAAGTGATCGTCTTTTCTTACACGCTTACGTCGAGTATTATGTGCTTTAATTGGTGTTAATTCATTATTTTTCACATCAACATTTTCAAAATGGTAGCCTTTATCTTCAATTAGTGTGATTAAATGTTCTTCATCCGGACTATAAAGTGTTATTGCCACACCTCTATAATTACCTCTACCTGTTCTACCCACACGGTGTGTAAAGAAGTCAATATCTTTAGGTACGTCAAAATTAATAACATGACTAACGCCTTCAATGTCTATACCTCGAGAAGCTAAATCACTTGCGATAACAAATTGAAATTCTAAATTACGTATACGTTTCATTTGTTGCTTACGTTCTCTAGGTGTTAAACCACCGTGTATCATGCCAACTTTAATACCGGCTGCATTTAATGAATTAGCTAATTCATCCGCATTATCTCTACTATTACAAAATACAATACATAAGTACGGATTTAAAATATTAATTAATTGAAGTGTTTTATCTACTTTTTCAGTACCTTTAGTTGGAATTAGATAAAATTCGATATTTTTTTTATTTTGAGATTTAGAATCAACTTCTACATACTCAGGATTACTAAGATATTTATTTAAAAATGGTTGTAAGGATTTAGGTATAGTAGCACTGAAGACAGCTATATGTGCATTTTCATCAAGGCGTGATGCAATTAAATCTACATCTTCAATTAATCCTAAATCAATCATTAAATCAGCTTCATCCACTATAAGATAAGATGCTAAGTGCGCATGTAAATGACCACTTTGAGCTAAATCATTAATTCTAGTTGGTGTTCCTATTACTAATTGTGGTTGATTACTTGTACGCTGTCTATCTTTTTCAATATCTGTACCACCAATAAACAAACTAACTTTAACGCCCTGTTTAAAAGTAGCTAGATGGCTTGCTGCATGATATAACTGTTGTGCTAATTCTCTTGTAGGTGCCACCACGATAGATTGAGGTTCTTTATTTTCAACGTCTATTTTATCCATTAACGGTAATAAAAATGCATGCGATTTCCCTGTACCTGTTTGAGATTGACCTATTAAATTAACTCCTTTTTTAATTCTAGGAATTATTCTATTTTGAATTTCAGTTGGTTTTTCAAATTTTAAATCTTTAATTGCTTCTATAAGTTTTGAGTCTAAATTAAATAACTCAAATGGATGAGTTGCCATCGATTAGGCCTCCTTAAAATATTCAATTGATGTTGATTAAATTTTTTTAGCTATATTTGAATGGGTCTGTATTAATATTAGAAGCTTCAATTGGGAAGTTTACATTTTCAGTATTTAACCAATGCTTCAATAAATCTTTCAGTCCCTCTCTCATTACATATTCACTATAATGATTAATATCTAAAATGGTTATGCCGTTAGTCTGTGCATCAAGTGCATCATGGTGTTTAACGTCCCCTGTTATAAAGATATCAGCACCCTTATTAAAGGCAAGTGATTCAAATCCAATTCCAGAGCCACCAATGATTGCTACATTTCGAATGAGTTTATCAGAATCACCAGTATATCTAACACTAGGTATATCAAGCTGCTTTTTCACAAATTTCACAAATTCAGCTAATGGCATTGCTTCTTCCATATTCCCGATTTTACCAAGTCCATAATTAGCAGTTTTAGTCATTTTAATAAAATCATAAACTGGCGTTTCATAAGGATGGTTGCTAATAATTGCTTTTTCAGCTAATTCATATTGACTATCTTTAATCATAAATTCAATTTTAACTTCGTTCACGTATTCAATATTGTTTATTTGACCTAAATATGGTTTAGCTTCACCCACAGGTTTGAACTGACCGCGACCCTCAGTTTCATAAAAACAATATTCATAATTACCTTCTTTTGCAAGTCCTACTTGATCAAGGCTATTTTTAAAGGTTTCTATATCTTCCTTAGGTATATAAGTCTGAACTTTAAAATAGGTTTCATTTTCTTGTGTTAAAAATTGTATATTGTTTAACTTTAATTTATTAGCTAGCATTTGGTTTACACCATTAACGTGGTTATCAAGGTTCGTGTGTAGAGCAATGAGGTTAATATCATGACGAATAATTTTTTGAATTAATTGTCCATAACCATCATCAATAATTGATTTTACACCCTTAAAAATGAGTGGATGATGAGCGATAATCGTGTTGTAACCATTATCTATTGCTTGGTTAACAATTGAGTCGGTACAATCCAGAGTAGTTAAAATACCATTGATTTCAGATTCATTATTACCTATAAGTAATCCAACGTTGTCCCAACTTTCTGCTGTTTTGAGAGGAACGTGATTATCAACAATAGACATTAACTCTTTAATCTTCATAATTTAACACCTCAGTAATTAATGATATATCATTCTCTATTTCTTTAAGTCTCTCATGATGTGATTCTGAATTCAATTGATTGCGAATATGTTTAAGTGTTTCTAATTCATGATTCCATTTCTTATAAAATATTTCATTTTTCTTTTGTAATAGCTTAGGTCCAAATTTTAATTCTTTATTATTCAAATTTTCACTAGTAGTATTGTATTCAGCTACAACTATTTCGTAAATATGTCCTTTTTCTTCCATAATAATCTCATCAATAATGTGATAGTTGATAGACATTAAAGTATATCTTAATGCTTCAGTCTGAATGTTACTTTGTAGAACTAGTCTAGGACCTTGAACTAGATGCTCTTTTCCTTCTTTTAATATTTTAGCAATTAACGGACCGCCCATACCACAAATAGTTATATTCTGTATTGATTCGCTTTTGCTTATAACACTCAATCCATCCCCTAATCGAACATCAATTACATCATTAAGTTGATTTACTAATACATTTTTTCGTGCTGCTTCATATGGACCTTTAATAACTTCTCCAGCAATAGCACTAGAGATTAAATTATTTTGAATTGCATAAATTGGAAGATATGCATGGTCAGAACCAATGTCAGCCAATTTTCCAGGAACAAGGTAATTGCAAACAGAAGTTAATCTTTGATTTAAAGTTATCATAGGTATCTCCTTTACTATAAAAAGAGACTGGGACAAAGTTAAGTGTCTCAGCCTAAAATTCTCTTTAGCTCAATATAGTACCGTTTAAAATAGAATTGAATTATCATGGTAGATAATAGAATCATTAATTAGTAAATGCTACAAATTAACTAATTAATTGAAATGAATATTTCAAAATTTTAAACGTTAAGTACTCTATGAGCATTGAAAATAAATAAAGTTGTAACTCGAATTATTAAAATTAATCCATAAAGTCTTTTAATCTCTTACTTCGACTTGGGTGTCTAAGTTTTCTTAGTGCTTTTGCTTCAATTTGACGAATTCTTTCACGTGTAACACCAAAGACTTTGCCAACTTCTTCAAGTGTTCTTGTTCGACCATCGTCTAAACCAAATCTTAAGCGTAAAACATTTTCTTCACGGTCAGTAAGCGTATCTAAAACATCTTCTAATTGTTCTTTTAAAAGTTCGTAAGCTGCATGGTCAGATGGACTTTGTGCCTCTTGGTCTTCAATGAAGTCACCTAAATGACTATCATCTTCCTCACCTATTGGCGTTTCTAATGATACTGGTTCTTGAGCAATTTTAAGAATTTCACGTACTTTTTCTGGAGGTAAATCCATCTCTTCCCCGATTTCTTCAGGTGCAGGATCACGACCTAAATCTTGTAATAATTGTCTTTGAACACGTATTAACTTATTAATTGTTTCAACCATGTGAACTGGAATTCTAATTGTACGTGCTTGGTCGGCAATCGCTCTTGTAATTGCTTGTCGAATCCACCAAGTTGCATAAGTGGAGAATTTAAAACCTTTACTAAAATCAAATTTCTCAACAGCTTTTATTAATCCCATGTTGCCCTCTTGAATTAAATCAAGGAATAACATGCCACGTCCAACATATCTTTTTGCGATACTTACAACTAGTCGTAAATTAGCTTCAGCTAATCTAGACTTAGCAATCTCATCACCTTGCTCAATTCGTTTAGCTAATTCAATTTCTTCTTGAGCACTTAGTAGATTAACTCGGCCAATTTCTTTTAAGTACATTCTTACAGGATCATTAATTTTGACACCTGGAGGAGCACTTAAATCATTTGGGTTTAATTTTTCATCAGTATCTGAGCTATCTTTCTCATTTACTAAACTAATATCATTATCATTTAATTGGTCAAAGAAATCATCCATTTGATCAGAATCCATATCGAAATTTTGCAATTTTTCGGCTATTTCCTCATGACTAAGGTGACCTTCCTTTTTACCTTTATCGATTAATTGTTTCTTAACATCTTCTAATGTTAATGTCGGATCTATTGTTTGTTTTTTAATTTTAACTTGGTTATCAGACATGAAAAGGCCTCCCAATAGTAATATATGCTTTGAAACAAGATATTTAATTATATAATATTTCAATATAATAAGAAAAGTATTAATAAAAATTCATAATAATGGTAACATTTCATATTCAATATTTGAATGTTTAATATCAATTATATTTAAACGGCATCACATTAATTAAATGTTACTTATGTTCCATATCTACCCGTTAAAAACGCATAATAATCATTATACAATAATGGTTATTAAATAGAAATACTATTTATATGATTTATTAAAGTATGCAATTTTATAGCAGTTTTTATAATAATAGTTACATACGAGCTTTATTTTTATTAACGATTTGTTCCAAATAATATTTTTGCAATTCTACGTCGCCTATCCGTGACGCTTCACGTAATTTATGATTTAATTCTTCAAGTGTATCTCCATACTTTGATTCATTGATGACATTCATGTAATCTTCTATTTCACTATCATAAGGCTCTTGATTTAAATCATAATTATCCAAAGCGATTATTGCATCTCTCAAATTATCATTATCTGTGTAAAGTATCATATCGCTAATTGTATAACTGTCATTTTCAGCGTAAAAATCTTCTAAAACACTATATATACGTTTGAAAAATTGATTATCAAAGTCATCACTTTCAAGTTGCTTATGATAATTTAAGAATAAGTCTTTATCATTCATAAAATGTTTAAGTAAGGCTCTTTCAGCACTTTCATGTTTTGATAAATGACTAAATAAATTATTTGTATTATTTTGTATTTCACTATCATATGATTGATAATCGTTAAAATGAGGTTCGCTAGGAATATATTGTTGTTGATTCAACACATTGCTATTTAGAGTATTAGAATCAACATTAAATATATGTGCTACATCTTTGATTATCTTATTCTGCAAAATTTGAGAATTCATTAATGCAATATCTTGGGTAACTTCTTTAAGATAACGTTCATAAGCTAAGTCATTATTAGCAATTTCATCTTTGTGTTTATTTACTTTATAAATGATAAATGATTTCTTTTCATTATTTACATATTCAAGAAATTTTTCATTACCATATTTAGTTATATACTCATCTGGATCCATATCTTTAGGTAATTGAACAACAAAAACATTAAATCCTTGTTGTAAAAAGTGTTGCCCAGTTTTAATTGTTGCTTCTTGACCAGCGAAATCACCATCAAACATTAGAGTAATATGAGATGTTAGTTTTTTTAGAACAGTAATGTGTTCATCTGATATAGCTGTTCCCATACTTGCAATGACCGGTTTTAGTCCTGATGAATCGGATTTAATTACATCCATAAATCCTTCTAATAAAATGGCTTCATCATTTTTTCGTATATACTTTCTAGCATTATCAAGATTATATAATAATCTTCTCTTTTGAAATATGGGTGTTTCCGGACTGTTTAAATATTTGGGTTCTTGATTATTATATGTTCTACCTGAATAGCCCACAATACGACCTTGAGCATTATTTAAAGGGAACATAATGCGATCTCTAAACCTATCAAAATAGCTGAAATTTTCTTCATTTCGTGATAAAAGACCAGCTTCGTACGCGAGTTCTATATCATAACCTTTTTGTTGTAGAAAGTCATGACAAAAGTGAGTATGATTAGGCGCATAACCAATACCACGTGATTTAATAAGTTTTTCAGTAAAACCACGTTTTATTAGATAATTTAATGCCTCTTCACCTTCTACTGTCTTAAGTAAAGCATATTGATAATATTCATGCATTAATTCATGCATCTCAATCATTGTTAAATCATTCGATGCTATTTGACTTGTATAGTCACTACTATTACCAATATCAACTGAAATGTTAATTCTTTCTCCTAGCTCTTTTACAGCCTCTACAAATGATAAATCTTTTATTTCTTGAGTAAATTGAAAGACATTACCACCTTTTTTACAACCAAAGCAATGACAAATTTGTTTATCTTCAGATACAGTAAACGAAGGAGTCTTCTCATCATGAAAAGGACACAAACCAATGTAATTGCGTCCTCTTTTTTCTAATTTTACATATTCACTTACTAGATCCAAAATATCGGTCTTATCTTTAATTTCATTAATTACTGATTGTTCAATACGCAATATATATCACCTATAAATTGTAGTCATAATATTATACTTTGTCTAAAGATAAATTAAAACTATTTTGATTGACTTTCGATTATATTAATAACATCATTAGCTGTTTCTTCAATTGCTTTATCAGATACATCAATGACTGCACATCCAATTCTGTCTACGATATCTTCGAAGTATTTAATCTCTTCTTTAATACGTATTTCATTAGCGTATCTAGCTGAATCACCTAATCCAAGCTGTTTCAAACGTTGTTTTCTAATACGATTTAATTTTTCTTCACTAATTCTTAAAGCGATGCATTTTGATGAGTCAATGTCAAATAACATGTCCGGTGGGGTTACTTCAGGTACAATTGGAACGTTCATCACTTTATAACTTTTATGGGCTAAATATTGAGATAAAGGAGTTTTTGATGTTCTTGAAACACCAATTAATACTATATCCGCTTTAGGTAATCCTTTAGGGTCTTTTCCATCATCATATTTTACCGCAAACTCAATCGCATCAATTTTCTTAAAATAAGCGTCATCTAAACGATGGACTCTACCAGGTTGATTATATGGATTCTCTTCAAAAGCATCTTTCAAATAGCCCATTAATGGACCCATAATATCAATAGAACGTAACTTATTAGTACCTATCTTACTTTCCATATAAGTTTTCATTTCTGGTTTAACTAACGTATAAACTATAATTGCATTTCTGTCATTTGCTACTTGAATAACTTCATCAATGTCCTCTTTTGTCTCGATATAAGGATACCTTAAAAATTCATGTTTACATTCCTTTGGATTGAATTGAGAAATACATGCTCTTGATACTAATTCAGCAGTTTCTCCAATTGAATCAGAAGCGATGATTATCTTTATATTTTCCATCGTTCTACCACCTATTCTTTAAATAATGATACAAATAATTTTGCAATTGTTGTTTTTGAAATTCTACCAGTGACTTGATATTTATTATTACCTTTATTTTTTACAATGGGTATTGAGTCGATTTCTTTCTCTATCATTTGATCTGCAGCATATATAATAAGTTCATCTTCTTCTAAATAAGTTAAGTTAGGCATTCTAGACATGTTTACACTGATAGGCATTGTATGAATATCCTCTCCAATCATAGATGCTCGTAACAAATCCTTTCTTGAACAAACGCCTATAAAATCATTATGCTCATTTGTAATGAATAAAGTACCTGCGTCTTCTAAAAAGATGGTACAAATAGCATCATAAACAGTCATATCTTCTTTTACAATGACTGGTGGAGACATATAGTCTTTAACAACATATTGGCGTAATTTATCGGTCATTAATTTGTTTTTTGATTTTCCTGAATAATAATAACCCACTCGAGGTCTAGCTTCTAAAAAACCGGACATAGTTAAAATTGCTAGGTCAGGTCTTAGAGTAGCACGCGTTAAATCTAATTTTTCGGCAATGTGTTCTCCAGTAATAGGTCCACCGCTTTTGACTATTTCAATGATTTGCTCTTGTCTTTTACTAAGTTCTATAGGTCTTCACCCCTTTTTTATTCACGTCTATTATACCTATTTATTTATGTAGCTACAAATACATATAATTTCTTGCTATTAAATAATCAATCTATTAAACTAATAGTAAGCGAGTTAAGGATGGTGTAAGCTTAACAATTTTAATTTGGCTAATATTAAAACTTTATAAAAGAGAGTGGCTACACTAATTTGGGTGGAACCGCGGGTTATTAAGGTATCAACTATATTAAAACAATATAGTAAAATAAATTAACTCGTCCCAAGATAATGATAAATGTAATTAATACATTTATTTATTGTCTTGGGGCGTTTTTATGTATTAAATAAGGAGAGATTATATGGTTAAAGATATGGAAACAATTGTATCATTAGCGAAACACAGAGGATTTGTATTTCCTGGTAGTGATATTTATGGTGGATTATCAAATACATGGGATTATGGCCCATTAGGTGTTGAATTAAAAAATAACGTAAAAAAAGCATGGTGGCAGAAGTTCATAACTCAATCACCATTTAATGTTGGTATTGATGCTGCAATTTTAATGAATCCTAAAACTTGGGAAGCTTCAGGTCACTTAGGTAACTTTAATGATCCTATGATTGACAATAAAGATAGTAAGATTCGTTATCGTGCAGATAAATTAATTGAAGATTACATGCAAAAAGAAAAAGGCGACGAAAACTTTATCGCTGATGGTTTGAGTTTCGATGAAATGAAACGTATTATTGATGATGAAGGTATTGTGTGTCCAGTAAGTGGAACTGCTAATTGGACAGATATTCGTCAATTTAATCTTATGTTTAAAACATTCCAAGGTGTTACGGAAGATTCTACAAATGAAATTTTCTTAAGACCAGAAACTGCACAAGGTATTTTTGTGAATTACAAAAACGTGCAACGTTCTATGCGTAAAAAATTACCATTTGGTATTGGTCAAATTGGTAAGTCTTTCCGTAATGAAATTACACCAGGAAACTTCATCTTCAGAACTAGAGAATTCGAACAAATGGAATTGGAATTCTTCTGTAAACCTGGCGAAGAAATTGAATGGCAAAATTATTGGAAAACATTTGCTAGTCAATGGTTAAAAGATTTAAATATCAATGAAGAAAACATGAGATTACGTGACCATGACGAAGAAGAGTTATCTCATTACTCTAATGCTACGACAGATATCGAATATCGCTTCCCATTTGGTTGGGGTGAATTATGGGGTATCGCAAGCCGTACTGACTTTGACTTGAAAAAACATAGTGAACATTCAGGTGAAGACTTTAAATATCACGACCCTGAAACAAACGAAAAGTATGTTCCATACTGTATTGAACCATCTCTTGGTGCTGATCGTGTTACATTAGCATTCTTATGTGATGCATATGAAGAAGAAGGTGTTGAAGGAAGCAAAGATGCACGTACAGTGATGCATTTCCACCCTGCTCTAGCACCTTATAAAGCGGCTGTTTTACCATTAAGTAAAAAATTATCTGAAGAAGCTATTAAGATTTTCGAACAATTAAGTTCTAAATTTGCAATTGATTTTGACGAGTCTCAATCAATTGGTAAACGTTACCGTAGACAAGATGAAATTGGTACACCTTATTGTATTACATTTGATTTTGACTCATTAGAAGATAATCAAGTTACAGTACGTGACCGTGATTCAATGGAACAAGTGCGTATGCCTATTTCAGAGTTAGAAACATTTTTAGCTGAAAAAGTGGCATTCTAATAAAATGTGAATAATTAGTACTAACCCCACCTCAAATTTCTTTGTGGTGGGGTTTTAAGTGTGTGTATTGTTGGATATTAATATTCTATACGTTTAAGTTGGTTAATTAGCTTTTGACCTTTAAAGTACATGCCTGCATATTCTTTATAAATTAATAATATTAATTCTGACATTTCATCTAATATTTCTTGGCTAATGTTAAATTGATTCATTTTATCAATTGGTAATTTTTGTAAAACATCTAATAAGTATAACGTTTTGTTAGATATTCGAAAGGCATGTGGGTCTTTGTGTAATTCTGATTCAAGAATAGTTCCATCATATACAAAACTATACGCAACTAATTTTGATTGATCAAAGCTATTTGAAATAGCTGAGTGATTAAAAAATGCTGTAAACCCAAAACGATTCATACATTTTAAAAGAACTATAATTGACATTAATTGAGCTGAATCACCATTTGAAATCTTTTCGAGTACGAAGTGTAAAAGTTGGTAATGGAACGGTGAAATGTCATCATCATCCATAGAACGTTCAATTGCCTCTGCACATAACATAGCATAGCTACTATTAAATATATCTAAACGTAAATAATAATATTGATTGATAACATCAACTGAACTTAATGTACCCATACCTTTCCATTTATTATAAATAAATAAGCCATACACAAATAGTTGCGTATGGGCTTGCAAACCTGTTTTTGATTTTTTAGCTCGTCTAACCATTAATGGTATTTTTGCACCATGCTCGTTTAATATTGTAATAATTTTATCAGATTCTCCATAATCTACGGACTTTATGATGATACCTTTTTGTTTTTCGAGCATAGTTTCACGACCTTTCTAAAATCAAATATTTTTAATCTTGATCTTCAATATATCCCATTTGACGAATAAAATTAACTTTATTTCGCCAATCTTTTTGAACTTTTACCCATAGTTCTAAATAAACTTTTGAGCCTAGTAACATTTCAATATCATGTCTTGCTCTTTTACCGACTTCTTTTAGTTTCTTGCCACCTTTACCGATAACAATACCTTTTTGTGAATCTCTCTCAACAAAAATAGTAGCTTCAATTCTAACACGCTCGTCATTTTCTTTAATCATTCTATCTACATTTACGCCTATTGCATGCGGAATTTCTTCACTAGTTAAATGTAAAATTTTCTCACGTATGATTTCACTGACAACAAACTGTTCAGGGTGATCTGAGATTTGATCATCTGGATAGTATTTTGGACCTTCAGGTAAATATGTTTTCAACACATCTATAAAATGGTCAACATTTAGTCCTTCTAAAGCTGATATTGGTACGATTTCAGTAAAATCCATGTATTTTTGATATTGTTCTATTCTTGGCATTAAAGCATCAGGATGAACTAAATCGATTTTATTTAATACTAAGAAAACGGGCGTCTTAACATTCTTTAGCATTTCCATGATATATTCATCGCCACGACCGATTTCTTCATTAACGTTAACCATGAACATGATTGCATCAATTTCAGATAGAGTATTTTTTGCAACACGCATCATATAATCACCTAATTTGTGTTTAGGCTTATGAATACCCGGTGTGTCTAAAAATATGATTTGTGCATCATTTCTAGTCATTACACCTTGGATTTTATTTCGAGTTGTTTGAGCCTTGTCGGACATAATTGCAATTTTATGGCCAATAACTCTATTCATAAATGTAGATTTTCCTACATTCGGTCTTCCTATTATTGATACAAATCCTGACTTATGTTGTGTCATTTATTCTAAATCCTTTCCTGAAAAGCCATGTGGTAATAAATCTCCCACAGTTGACTCAAGTAATTCCCCTTTATGGTTTGTCATATATACCGGCATATCATCATCGCATAATTCTTTAAGTACCTGTCTACAAGTTCCGCAAGGAGAAGACGGTTTTTCAGAATCAACAGTTACTGTTATTGATTCAAAATCTCCAGGTCGATAACCTTCAGAAATTGCGGCCACTAAACTAGAACGTTCAGCACAAATGGTAGCAGGGTAAGCTGCATTTTCAACATTAGCACCATAGAACGTACGGCCGTCTTTGGTCTTTAAATAAGCACCTACTTTAAAGTTGCTGTATGGTACATACGCACGGCTTTGAGCTTCTCTAGCTTCTTGAAAATAATGTGATTGATAAGTCATTTAAACATCCCCTTTATAGTTAGAAAATATGAGGTAAAAATATAACTAATCCAGTTATTAGAGCAAATATTGATACCAACATAACACTAAATGCGGCAATATCTTTAGCCTGTTTAGCAAGTTCGTGATAATCCATTGTAACCAAATCAACTACACATTCAATTGCAGTATTAACTGCTTCTATGGTTAATACTAAAAAGATGGCTAGTAATATAAATAACCACTCTATAGCACTCAATTGATAAATATAACCTAAAATAATTGTTATAAGAGCAACAATGATATGTAGTAAATAATTATGATCTTTTAGAAGAAGCGTTTTTAACCCATCATACGTATGTTTAAAACGTTTAATATGTTTAATCTCTAGTCAATCCATATGCATTTAGTATAGTGTCTTGACGGCCAAACATTTCTTTCTCATCTTCTTCATTCATATGATCATAACCTAATAAATGTAAAAATCCATGAAGCGCTAAAAATCCAAGTTCTCTTTCAAATGAATGCCCGTATGAGTCAGCTTGCTCTTCAGCTACATTAGTGCAGATAATAATATCACCGAGAACTCTAGGCATATCTAGTCCAACAATTTCTGGTTCGTCTTCTTCAAGAGCGAATGAAATAACATCTGTTACTTTATCTTTATCGCGATAAGTTTTATTTATTTCTTGAATTTCATTTTTATCTACGAATGTGACTGAAAGTTCAGCATCCTCGTTAATTTGCTCTTGTTCTTTAGCAAAATTTAGTAAATCTTCAATCTGATGATACCAAGATTCATTTACCAGGTCTGTATGATCATTAAAATCAATTGTAAACATTTAAATGTCTCCTTCATAGCGATCAATTATTTTACTTACTAATGGGTGTCTTACAACATCACTTTGATCTAATTGCATAATATTAATTCCTTTGACACCATGTAATTTTTTGACTGCTTCTTTTAGTCCACTTTTAACACCTTTTGGTAAATCGATTTGAGTTTGATCTCCTGTTACTACCATTTTAGAACCAAACCCAAGTCGTGTTAAGAACATCTTCATTTGAGCATGCGTTGTATTTTGAGCTTCATCTAAAATCACAAACGCATCATCAAGTGTACGACCACGCATATAGGCTAAAGGTGCAATTTCAATAGTACCTCTCTCTATAAATCGAGCTGTTTGTTCTCTTCCTAATACAGTGTTTAATCCGTCATAAAGAGGTCTCAAATAAGGGTCTACTTTTTCTTTTAAATCACCGGGTAAAAATCCAAGAGACTCTCCTGCTTCAACAGCTGGTCTTGTTAATACAATACGTTTTACTGAGCCCTTTCTTAATTGTTTAGCTGCATATACCACTGCTAAAAAAGTTTTGCCAGTACCTGCAGGCCCAATGCCAAAGACTAAGTCATTATTCTTCATTGCATTAACATATAGTCTTTGTCCCATAGTTTTTGCTCTAATAGTTTTTCCATAAGCATCTTTTGTAATTTCTTCATCATATAAATCAATAAGGTGATGTATTGTATCATTTTTAGCCATTTTTATTGCAGCTTCTACATCTTTTAATGTAATTGTGTTACCCATTTCAATTACTTTTAATAAATTTTTAAGAACTAATTCTGACTTTTCTACAGGCTCTATTTTTTGGCCTTTAACTGCTATTTCTTGGCCACGAGCATGTATTTCGACATCAAATGCCTCCTCAATCGCATTAATATGTTCATCATTATTACCAATTAATGCTTGAGAATGGTTAATATCGTCTATTTGAATTATTCCTGGCATACAAGCGCTCCTTTTCACTTAAACAATGTAAAATCTTTTGATTATATTAGTTTCACTTAAGATTCAAAAATTAAACATGATTTGTTAATCTTCAAAAAAGTAAAACTTAATTGTGTTTAGTAAATTAACTTTCATTTAAATTTTACTAAAGTCTGTTAAAGTATACAAATTTAATTGGCTTTGTGTGCTGATTTATTAAATTGTAATATGAGCCTTTTCTTTTTATTTAAATAAAACAACCCGAAAATCATTTAAAAATGAAATTCGGGTTAAATATAATTTTTAATTATAAAATAATAACATTTCTTCAAATTATAATTGTTTAGGTTTATTGAGAATTTCTTGCCATAGAATACCATTTACAACAGGATCATTATCAAACTGAAAACTTTGATGTGTCATATCTTGTTCTATTGCTTTACTATTTAACAATTGTTTTAATCTATAGCGTTTGGTACGTTCAGATAGATTTTTATCATTGATAATAGCTCTTGCTTCATTTTCAATTCTAGAAAGTTGTTTTTCTTTTTCACGGTCGATTTCTGTACGTACGTTATATAAATCGTCTACAAGTTGCTTTTCTAATTCTTTTTGAAGTTTATTCGAGTCTCTATTGCTCTCGCGTGAATTGGCAGATTGACGTGTTTCTCTTTCAACTCTACCACGTTGTCTTGTAGAACGCTCTAATTCCTCTGGTACACTCTCTTTTTCGATTTCTTTTTCAAGTTTTTGATCCTGATAAACACGTTTTGTGTTAGGCTGTTTATCTTTCTTTTGTTTGTTAGATGGTTTATCTTCGTTTGTAAATTCCTTTTCTAACTCACTAAATGCTTCTTCAATTTGCTCAAAAAAACCTTTTTCATGAGTTTCTTTTTTGTCAGAAGTTGACTCTTTTGGCTGAGGGGGTCTTTGATTTTTTCTTTGTTCATGACTCTTATCCCTCATCGCACTAATACCTGTAACAATTATGGATATTATAAAAATTATAATACCAATATTCATCTAATCACCCCTTAAATTTTACTTTGGTGATTCATCTTCATTTTGTTCAGTACGTTTGTTTATCGCATTTCTCATACCAGTGTCAGCCTCTACGTTTTTTAAATTGTAGTAATCTTTGACACCCAAATTGCCTTCACGTAATGCTTCTGCCATCGCAAGTGGAACTTCAGATTCTGCTTCAACCACTTTAGCACGCATTTCTTGAACACGCGCTTTCATTTCTTGTTCAGAAGCTACGGCCATAGCACGACGTTCTTCAGCTTTAGCTTGTGCAATATTCTTATCTGCAAGTGCTTGTTCTGTTTGTAAGTCGGCACCGATATTTTTGCCAATATCTACGTCAGCGATATCAATAGATAAAATTTCGAAGGCTGTACCTGAATCAAGACCTTTACTTAAGACAGTTTTAGAAATGTTATCAGGGTTCTCAAGTACTTGTGTATGATGCTCACTTGAACCAATAGTAGAAACAATACCTTCACCTACACGAGCAATGATTGTTTCTTCTCCGGCACCACCAACTAAACGAGAAATGTTTGCACGTACAGTAATTCTAGCTTTCGCTTTTACTTCTATACCGTTCATTGCAACACCAGTAATAAACGGTGTTTCAATTACTTTAGGGTTTACAGACATTTGAACTGCTTCAAGAACGTCGCGTCCAGCTAAGTCAATAGCTGCACCACGTTCGAATGGTAAGTTAATATCTGCACGTTGAGCAGCAATATTAGCATCGACTACTCTATCTACATTACCCCCCGCTAAGTAATGTGATTCTAATTGATTTGTTGTAAGGTTCAAACCTGCTTTATGTGCTTTAATTAATGGACCAATTACCTTACGTGGTGATACTCGACGTAATCTCATACCTACTAATGTTCCAATACCTACTTTAACTCCAGCAGCAATTGCTGATATCCAAAGTCCTACTGGGACAAATGAGAATAACACTAGTAAAGCAATGACAATGATTACTGCTATAACTATAATGCCTAATCCAAACATTTAACCACTCCTCTATGTATTTTCAATTTCTCTAACAACAACTCTAGATCCTTCTACCTCAAGAATTTTAACTTCTTTATTTCTTAAAATAAAAGCGCCATCTGATACGGCATCTATTCTTTCATTATCAAGCGTTATAATTCCTGCAGGTCTTAAATCTGTCACAGTACGAGCTGTTTGACCAACTAAATGAGAACGATCATCGTGAGATCTATATCCTGCTTCTGAATTAGTAGAATCTTTTAACACAACTTTATCTAAAAATGGAATTTTCCTTTTAAACCATTTCACTAATATCACCCATTCAATAATTGCCAATATTGACGCAATCACAACGTTTAATAGCATCAAGAGAATGTTATCTCCTAACATTATTATGCTAAGTATAATCAGTGATATACCAATAATACCTATGACCGCACCAATGACAAATAATTCAATAATAACGAGTATTGCTCCAACGAAGAATAGCAATACAGAAATCAGATTAACATCACCGTTTATTAAAAAACCGAGAAAGAGAATTAAAAGTGCAAGCATTGCAATAATTCCTGCAAAATTAATACGCTTCGAATACAATTGATATAAAAAGCCTAAAAAAATGATACATGTTAATATAAGTGATATTAATGGACTCGTTACGAACTGGGATAGATTATTAAATAAATTATTAGTGGTTAAAATGGAATTGATAATTGTATGTATTGCATTGAAATAGTTCACAATTTCACCTCGCTCTCAATTTCGATTATACATGAATACACTTAGTTATAATAGTGATAGTAGAATCTTTAACATAAAAAAGCTCTCGACTAGTTTAACTAATCGAGAGCATATATATAATTAATATTCTTGTTGAGGGAGTCAACAGAGTTATTAATTATTTGAATTTACGTTTACGTGCAGCTTCTGATTTCTTTTTACGTTTAACACTTGGTTTTTCGTAAAATTCACGTTTACGTACTTCTTGGATAGTACCACTTTTAGATACTGAGCGTTTAAATCTACGTAATGCATCTTCAAGTGATTCATTTTTACGTACTACTGTTTTAGACATCTGTATTTCCCTCCCTCCAAATATCAACGGAACTTTAAAGTCATTGCATAGTAGGATACAACTATGCTTTACTTAGTATAATATATGAATTTATTATGGTCAATTCCAAATTATTATAAATTTTAAAAATTATAATAATACGCCTTCTTCAGATTGGTTCGTAGCGTGTTCTACAATTCTCACGACTTTACCTGTATTAATAGGATAATCAGCTTTAGCGATTTTTACTTTTACAATTTGACCGATTAAAGAGTCATTGCCTTCAAATTGTACTTTCATATAGTTGTCAGCATACCCCACCAATGTTCCTTCTATCTCGCTAGCTTCTTCAGGAATGACTTCTAAAACTTCATCTTCAAATTTAGAGGCATATTCTTTAGCTAATTGATCACTTAATGTGATTAATTTATGCACACGTTCATTTTTGATAGTTTCATCAATTTGATCATCCATACGTGCAGCAGGTGTACCAATTCTAGCTGAATATGGGAAAACATGTAATTCAGAGAATTTGTGTTTAACAATAAAATCATAAGTTTCTTGAAATTCCTCTTCCGTTTCACCTGGAAATCCAACTATAACATCGCTTGTAACAGCTAAATTTGGTAATGCATCATGTAATTTCATGATTCTTTCTGAAAAATGTTCCATAGTATATTTACGTCTCATTCGTTTTAAGACAGTATCTGAACCTGATTGTAATGGAACATGTAAATGTCTAACAACTTTATTTGAACGTTTTAGAACTTCAATGACCTCATCTGTTAATTGACTGGCTTCAATAGAAGAAATTCTAATTCGTTCAAGTCCATCAATTTCTTCTAAATCACGGAGTAACTGTGCCAAATTATAATCTTTTAAATCTTGACCATAGCCACCGGTATGAATACCAGTTAAAACAATTTCTTTATAACCAGCGTTAACTAATTGAGTAGCTTGTTCAACCACTTTTTCTGGATCACGTGAACGCATTAATCCACGCGCCCATGGTATGATACAAAATGTACAGAAATTATTACACCCTTCTTGGATCTTTAGTGAAGCTCTTGTTCTATCAGTAAAATATGGTACATCTAATTCTTCATATGTACGATTTTTCATGATATTTCCAACACCATTGATTGGTTGACGTTCTTCTCTGAATTGTTGGATATAGTCTAATAGTTTATGTCTATCCTGTGTACCCACCACTACATCTACGCCAGGAATTTCCATGATTTCTGCAGAAGATGTCTGAGCATAACACCCTGTCACACATACCACTGCGTCTGGATTTTGTCGAATTGCTCTTCTAATTATTTGTCTACTTTTTTTATCTCCAGTATTTGTTACTGTACAAGTGTTGATTACGAAGACGTCTGCATTAGTTTCAAAATCAACTCTGTCATAATCAGCGTCTTTAAATAATTGCCAAATTGCTTCAGTTTCATAATGGTTTACTTTGCAACCTAATGTGTGAAACGCAACTGTTGACATAATATTCACCCCATTAATTCATTTTCATAACTGATAGCACTTAAAGCGTAAAGTGGCGCCGTTTCTGCCCGTAAAATTCGAGGTCCTAAACCAACATTGAAACTCGTTTCATTTAATAAAGTGATTTCATTTTCTGAAAAGCCGCCTTCAGGACCAAATATTAATAAAATACGATCGTTAGTTTTAAACTTTTTCAAGGTTTCTTTAAAAAGACTAACTTCACCACGTTTTGCTTCATCTTCGTATGCTAACAAGATATAGTCATAATGATTAATAGTATCATAAATCTCATTTAAATTCGACTTAAAAATTATATTAGGAATAATTAAGCGATAGCTTTGTTCAGCAGCCTCTTTAATAATCTTTTGCCAACGTTCTAATTTTTTTTGAACTTTATTTGAGGTAAGCTTTACTATAGATCTGTCCATTTCTACAGCTATAAAACTATCAGCACCTAATTCAGTAGCTTTTTGAATTAGCCATTCATATTTATCGGCTTTAATTAATCCACTACATATAGTAACTTGTACTGGTAACTCTGAATTGATATCAATCTGCTCTATTAGTTTAATTTCAATTGACTCATTTTCAATAGTAATAATTTCCGATTTAAAAACTATTTTATCTTTAAATGTTATAATAATCTGATTACCAATTGTATTTCTCATCACATTAATAATATGATGTATATCTTCTTTATTTGTTATAAAAAAACGCTGACTTTCATCAGCGTTTTGATTGATAAAGTATCTTTGCAAATTATTCACTCACTTTCTGACCTACAATACATACCCAACCATTGTCATGATTTACTGATTTAATATCAAATCCAACATTTTCTATTTGATTTAATATGTGTTTATGTTTTTCCTCTATAATACCTGATGTTATAAAATAACCATCTTTATTTAGAGTATTATAAGCATCTTCAATCATATCTTCAATAATATGAGCTAAAATATTTGCAATAACAATATCAAATTTTTCAGTTTCATTCTTTAATAAGTTTCCTGGTACAGCTTCAATTGCATCTTCACAATGATTTTTAGCAAAATTTTCTTTAGCAACGTTAACAGCCAATTCATCAATATCCAAAGCTTTAATTCTTTTAACTCCAAGTAAATGACTGGCAATACTTAATATACCAGAACCTGTTCCAACATCAATAACGGAATTGTCAGGATCAACGTAGGTCTCAATTGCATTTAGACACATACTTGTTGTTGGATGATCTCCAGTTCCAAATGCCATACCTGGGTCTAATTCAATACACTTTTCAGAATCATCTTCTTTAGTGTATTGTTCCCAACTTGGCACAATTGTGAATTTTTCCGAGGCTCTAAAGGGATGAAAATAATTTTTCCACTCGTTCTCCCAATCTACTTCAGCTATAGTTTGCTCAGAAAAATCTAAAACAGTTGAATCAATATTTTCAAGGTTAGTAACAGCTGCCTTAATTTTATTTCTTAAAGAATCATCAAACTTTAATTCGTTGAAATAAGCTTTTAATCGGACACCTTTTTCAGGATAATCTTCTTGTTTCAGTTCATAAATTTCACCGAATTTATCGGCAGGTTGATTAATTAAATCATTAGAATCTTCAATTACAACACCATTTGATCCATAATTTTCTAATATATCAGTAACTAAAGGTTCAACTTCATGGTTTACAACAATCGAAAGTTCTGTCCAGTTCATTCGCTTATTCTCCTTTAAAGAATTTGCGTGCTCTATCTTTAAAATTAGATGGTTGTTCTTCAATCGATTCACCATTTAATTCAGCAAACTCTCTCATTATTTCTTTTTGTCTATCTGTTAGTTTTGTAGGTGTAACTACTTTAATATTAATAAATAAATCACCATGACCATATCCATGAACATTTTTGACACCTTTATCTTTTAATCTGAACTGTTTACCAGTTTGAGTGCCAGAAGGAATTGTCAACATAACATTACCATTAAGTGTTGGAACTTTTATTTCATCCCCAAGAGAAGCTTGGGGGAAACTAACATCTAAATTGTAATAAAGATCGTCTCCATCACGTTCAAATTTATCAGATGGTTTGACCCTAAATACTACATACAAGTCGCCGTGTGGTCCGCCATTTTCTCCTGGTGTTCCTTCGCCAGCAAGTCTAATTTGTTGGTCATTATCTACACCTTCAGGTACAGTTACTTCTAATTTAACTGTTTTATTTTCTGTACCTTTACCATGACATGTTGGGCATGGTTCTTCGAATTCTTGACCAGTTCCATCACATTTTGGACATGTTTGTTGAGTTCTTACACGACCTAAAATTGTATTTTGCTCAACTGACACATGACCTGCCCCATTACAGTAACTACATGTTTTTTTACTTGTACCTGGTTTAGCACCATCGCGATTACAAGTGTGACATGTCACATCTTTACGAATTGAGATTTCTTTTTTAGTTCCAAATACAGCTTCTTCAAATTCTAGTGTCATTGTATATTGTAGATCATCACCTTTTCTAGGTGCATTAGGATCTCTTTGACGTGAGCCACCAAAGAATGAACTGAAGATGTCTTCAAATCCACCTCCGCCAAATCCACTAAAGTCTTGGCCACTAAATCCTTGACCACCAAAACCACCTTGAGGTCCGTCGTGACCAAATTGGTCATAATTTGCTCTTTTATTATCGTCGCTTAGGACTTCGTAAGCTTCTGAAATCTCTTTAAATTTCTCATCTGCACCCTCTTCTTTATTGATATCAGGGTGATATTTTTTTGATAATTTACGATATGCTTTTTTGATTTCATCTTTAGATGCATCTTTACTTACACCTAGGACGTCATAATAGTCTCTTTTAGCCACAATCATCTCTCCTTAACTTAATTATTTACTAGGTTTAAAAGAACGAAGTTATAAAAGAAAAAGTCAAAGCCAATGTTCAATTGACTTTGACTTTTTGGCTTACATTCATAATAGTTTGCTAATTAAAGCATACTTTACAAACGGTTAGCAATTATTTTTTATCTTCATCATTAACTTCTTTAAATTCAGCATCTTCAACATTGCTATCGTTTTGAGTTTGTTGAGTACCTTCTTGGGCTTGTTGCTGAGCTTGTTGATATACTTTTGCAGATAAATCTTGAATTACTTTTTCAAGTTCTTCTTTTTTAGCTTTAATATCTTCGATATCTTGCCCTTCAAGAGCAGATTTTAAAGCATCTTTTTTACTTTCCGCATTAGATTTATCGTCATCACTTATATTGTCGCCAAGGTCAGTAATTGTTTTTTCTACTTGGAATACTAAGCTATCTGCTTCATTTCTTAAATCTACTTCTTCACGACGTTTTTTATCTGCTTCTGCGTTTTCTTCAGCATCTTTAACCATGCGGTCGATTTCTTCATCAGAAAGAGCAGAGCTTGATTGAATAGTAATATTTTGTTCTTTATTAGTACCTAAGTCTTTAGCAGTTACATTAACGATACCATTTTTATCAATATCAAATGTTACTTCGATTTGTGGTACACCACGTGGAGCCGGTGGAATGTCAGTTAATTGGAATCTTCCTAAAGTTTTGTTATCAGATGCCATTGGACGTTCACCTTGCAATACATGAATATCCACTGCTGGTTGGTTGTCAGCTGCAGTTGAATAAACTTGAGATTTTGAAGTTGGGATTGTAGTATTACGTTCGATCAACGTATTCATACGTCCACCCATAATTTCAATACCTAATGATAATGGTGTTACGTCTAATAATACAACATCTTTAACATCACCAGTGATAACGCCACCTTGAATTGCAGCACCCATTGCTACTACTTCGTCTGGGTTTACACCTTTATGAGGATCTTTACCAATTTCTTTTTTAACAGCTTCTTGAACTGCTGGGATACGTGTTGAACCACCTACAAGAATAACTTCGTCAATTTCAGAAGTTGATAAACCAGCGTCTTTTAATGCTTGACGAGTTGGTTCCATAGTTCTTCTAATTAATGAATCAGCTAATTCTTCAAATTTAGAACGAGTAAGGCTAATTTCTAAGTGTAATGGACCACTTTCACCAGCTGAAATAAATGGTAATGAAATTTGAGTTTGTGAAACGCCAGATAAGTCTTTTTTAGCTTTTTCTGCAGCGTCTTTTAAACGTTGTAACGCCATTTTATCTTGAGATAAATCTACGCCATTTTCTTTTTTGAATTCTGACACTAAGTAGTCAATAATTACTTGGTCAAAGTCATCACCACCAAGTTTGTTGTCACCTGCAGTTGATAGTACTTCGAATACACCGTCACCTAATTCAAGAATTGATACGTCAAAAGTACCGCCACCTAAGTCGAATACTAATACTTTTTGATCTTGATCAGTTTTATCTAAACCGTATGCTAATGCAGCTGCAGTAGGTTCGTTGATAATACGTTCAACTTCTAAACCAGCAATTTTACCAGCATCTTTTGTAGCTTGACGTTCAGCATCATTGAAATATGCAGGAACTGTGATAACAGCTTTATCTACTTTGTCACCTAAATAACTTTCAGCAGTGTTTTTAAGGTTTTGTAATACCATAGCTGAAATTTCTTGAGGTGTATAAGATTTACCTTCAATATCTACTTTATAGTCAGTACCCATATGACGTTTTATTGATTGTATAGTGTTTGGGTTAGTGATAGCTTGTCGTTTTGCTACTTCACCGACTTGTGTTTCACCATTTTTGAATGCCACAACTGATGGAGTTGTTCTAGCACCTTCTGGGTTTTGAATTACTTTAGGTTCATCGCCTTCTAAAACAGCTACACATGAATTTGTTGTTCCTAAGTCAATACCGATTACTTTACTCATAATAAAATTCCTCCAATTTTAATATTTAATATATGGTATTTTTCGTCAATTTATTGATTTACTTTTACCATAGATGGTCTCAATACTCTATCTTTTAACTTATAACCTTTTTGTAGTTCTTGAGTAATATCACCAGATTTGAAATCTGGATTATCATCTTGAACGACAGCCTGGTGGAAGTTAGGGTCAAAAGCTTGACCTTCAGATTCGATTTCTTCAAGACCATTATCTTTTAATGCTCTAAGTAAACTTTCGTGTACCATTTGAACACCTTTTTGAAGTGATTTAAACGATTCATCATCACCTTCAATTTGAAGTGCGCGTTCAATATTATCTATCGTTGGTAAAATGTCAGTTAGAACACGCTGAGATTGATAAGTTTTATTAGTTTCATTTTCTTTCTGAATTCGTCTTTTATAATTTTCGAATTCAGCGTATAATCTTAAATATTTCTCTTCATTTTCATTAGCTTTTAATTGTAATTGCTGAATTTCTTCATCTTTAGGATCAACTGCAGTTTCTTCAGAACTTACTTCATTCGAACTGTCGTTAGATGAATTATCACTATCAGAAGTACTACCTTCAAAACTATCAACTGTTGAAGTTTCTTCATTCTTAACTTCTTGTTCTTCAGTATATTCAGAATTACTTTTTACTGATTCATCTTTTTCTGTCATTTTTTACCCTCCAATATAATTACAATTAAAATCACCATATTTGGTTAAGTAATTGAATCACATTTTGATAACGCATCGCTGTAGGTCCAATAACCGCAATTTGACCTTTTAATGAATTGTCGAAGTGATATTGACTCGTTACAATGGATATATCACTAAGACTTTCATCAATTTCTTTTCCTATCTTAACGTTAATATCATTTGATGTAATTGTCTGGAGCAATTCAGTGATTCTCTCAGATTCTAGATATTGTAAAATTGGTTGAATTGATGAAACATTTGATTCATTTAACGCATCAATTAGTTTAACCTTTCCACCTAAGAAAATGCTATTACTTTGTTTGCTAATATGAGAATTTATCATCTTAACAATGTCATTAATAAATTGATTCTCTTCATTTGAGCTAGCAAAAGAATTAATTTTATTCGATAGTTTGGTGCGCATTTCTAAATTATTGTTACTAATAAAATTAGAAATAGCGATTAATCTATCGGGTGATAACCCAAGTGAAGAATTCAAGTGAAAATGTTCAACATGACCAGAATTATAAATAATTACTAAAATCATGATCGAATCATTTGCTTTAATCAAATGAACATTATTAATCATTTCTTCACTATGCTTTGGATGTACAACTAAAGTTGCATAATGAGATTTCATTGACAACTCATTTGCAAAGTAGCTTAATGCTGAAGAAATATCATAGTGATTCTCAATCAATAGTTGATTTAAACGTTGTATTTTATTTTTATTTTGACGAGAGGTTTGTTTTAACAATTGATCGACATAAAGTCTAAACCCTTCTTCGGAAGGTGAACGCCCTGAAGAAGAATGCGTCTTCTCTAAAAAGTTCAAATCTTCAAGTTGCTTCATCTCATTCCTTATTGTTGCAGGACTGACATCTAAATGATGTCTATCAATCAAAGCTTTAGAACCTATAGGTTGTCCTAAATCAACATAATCTTCAACAATTGCATTTAAAATGCTTAATTGTCTTTGTGTAATCATGTTTTCACCTCATTAGCACTCTTTTGTCCTAAGTGCTAATTATAATTTATCAAATTGGTCAAAGTAAGTCAACGTTAAAGCTTTACTTTTTGGATTTTTTATTAATTTAATAAGAAAGCTTCAAACACTTCGTTACCTATAACCTTTCCTCTTTCAGTAAGTGAGATGTTTCCGTCCGTTTCAACCAAAAGTTGTTTTGATTTTAAATGAAATATTGTTTCTCCAAATATGTCATCTAATGATTGACCAAATTTTACCTCGAAACGTTCACGATTGACTCCTTTATTCATTCTCAAGCCTAAAAACATTTCTTCTTCCATCTTTTCGTTCAAGGTTGGACAACTAGAGGTTAAAACAGGTCGGTTTCCATTATTAATAGCATCAATATAGTGGCGAACTGGATTTAAATTTGTATAGCGTTTACCTTCAACATATCCACTTGCACCTGCTCCAAATCCGTAATATTCCTCGTTAAACCAATAAACTTTATTATGATCGGATTCATGATTAGTTTTAGCAAAGTTGGAAATTTCATATTGTTTAAAGTCGGTTTGATTTAATGTTTTCATTAGGTATTGGTACATTTCAGCGCCTAAGTCTTCATTCGGTAATTTCAATTTCCCTTTACGATACATATTATAAAACTGTGTCTTTGGTTCAAGTATTAAACCGTAACTTGAAATATGGTCAATATCCATATTAACTGCTTGGTTTAAACTATCTGCAAAATCATCTATCGTTTGTTCAGGTAAATGGTACATTAAGTCAAGACTTATCGAATTAATACCAGCTTTCCTAGCATTATTTACTGCATTATAGATATCTTGAGTATTATGTGTTCGTCCTAATAATTTTAATAACTCAGGTTTAAACGTTTGCACACCCATTGAAATTCGATTAACACCATACTGTTTAAGTAACTTAACTTTATTTAAAGTAAGTTCATCTGGATTTACTTCAAAACTAAATTCGCCATTTATCGAGAATTTTGAATTTATCGCTTGTAATAAACGTTCTAATTGCATTTCACTTAGTGCAGTTGGCGTGCCTCCTCCAACGTACATGGTCTCTAGTTTTTTTGTTTTACTAAATGACATTTCTTTTATTAAGGCATCAATGTATTCATCTACTGGCTGTTTATCAATATAATATTTATTGAAATCACAATAAGTACAAATTCTCACACAAAAAGGTATGTGTATGTACGCACTTTTAACTTCCAATGTTACACCCCTTTTTAATAACTTAAAAAAGAGATTGAGACTTAGTAATATAAGTTAGTAGCTTCTTTATCAATAATATTCATTATTGTTATGATATCTACCAATATATATTCGTCTCGATCTCTTTTATGTTCTATTCATCATCCATTTTTAGTACAGCTAGGAAAGCGTCTTGAGGAATTTCAACACTACCTACGGCTTTCATTTTAGCCTTACCTGCTTTTTGCTTTTCAAGTAACTTACGTTTACGGCTAATATCCCCACCATAACATTTAGATAATACATTTTTACCCATTGATTTTATGTTTGTTCTTGCAACAATTTTTTGACCAATAGCTGCTTGTACAGGTACTTCAAATTGTTGTCGTGGTATAAGCGTTTTTAATTTTTCAACTAATGCTTTACCACGTTCGTATGCAAAGTCTTTATGGACAATAAAGCTTAAAGCATCAACTTTATCTCCATTAAGTAGGATGTCCATTTTCACTAAGTTACTTTCTTTATTTTCAATAAATTCATAATCAAAAGAAGCGTAACCTTTAGTGTTGGATTTAAGTTGATCAAAGAAATCAAAAACAACTTCAGAAAGTGGTATCTCGTATACGATATTAACTCTAATATCATCTAAATAATCCATATTAATAAATTGTCCACGTTTACGTTGGCATAACTCCATAACTGCTCCAACGTAATCGTTTGGAACCATCATTGTAGCTTTCACATATGGTTCATAAATTGAGTCAATCTTATCTCTTTCTGGCATTTGAGCCGGATTATCTACTGTAATCTCTGATCCATCTTTCATAATACATTGATAAATTACAGATGGCGCGGTAGCAATCAATTCAATACCAAATTCTCTTTCGATTCTTTCTTGAATGATTTCCATGTGAAGCATTCCTAAGAAACCTGTTCTAAAACCAAAACCAAGAGCCTGAGAAGATTCTGGTTCAAATTCTAATGAAGCGTCATTTAATTGTAATTTTTCAAGCGCTTCTCTTAAATCATTATAGTCTTTATTTTCAATTGGGAACAAACCACAATATACCATTGGGTTCATTTTTTTATAACCTTTTAATGGTGCTTCAGCTGGTCTATTAGCATGAGTAATAGTATCACCCACACGTGAGTCATCAACATTTTTGATGCTTGCAATAATATACCCTACATCACCTACAGTTAGTTCTTCGATAGGTAGTTGTTTAGGAGTATTAATGCCTACTTCACTAACTTCAAATTCTTTACCTGTAGCCATCATTTTAATTTTGTCACCAGCTTTAACGACGCCTTCCATCACACGTATTGATGAAATAACACCTCTATAAGGGTCGTATTCTGAATCAAAAATTAATGCTTTCAATGGTTCACTAGGGTCACCTTCAGGTGGTGGGACAACTTCTACAATTTTCTCTAAAATATCTTCAATACCAATATTTGACTTTGCACTTGCCATTACTACATCGTCTTGATCTAGACCAATTACATCTTCTAATTCTTGTTTTACTCTTTCAGGTTCAGCTGCAGGTAAATCAATTTTGTTTACTACAGGTAATAATTCTAGATCATTATCAAGTGCTAAATATACGTTTGCTAAAGTTTGTGCTTCAATACCTTGTGCTGCATCCACTACTAATATTGCACCCTCACATGCTGCTAAAGATCGTGAAACCTCGTATGAAAAGTCTACATGACCTGGTGTATCAATTAAATGAAATGTATAAGTTTGTCCATCATTTGCTTCATATTTTAATCGCACAGCATTTAATTTAATTGTGATGCCTCGTTCTCTTTCAAGATCCATTGAATCTAATAATTGATCTTGCATTTCCCTTGTTTCTACAGATTTAGTATTTTCTAAAATTCTATCTGCTAATGTTGATTTACCATGATCAATATGAGCAATAATAGAAAAATTTCGTATATTTTCTCTTCTGTTATAGCGTTCTTGCATATCCATAGCCTATCATTCTCGCTTTCATAAAATTAGCCCGTATATGTATACATCTTTGATATAATAACGTTTTTAATGCTTAATTGCAAACGTAATTGTGCTATTAAAAATTAAGCATAAGCTTAATAATTCATTACTTACATTACATTTTCATTTAGATTACATACTAATTATAAAGTGTTAAAGAGTGCATTCCAACAGTAATTATGATTTAATTCAGATTTTAATTACACTATACTTAATTAATGATTGCACAAATATGTATGTTTTGATAAAATATTTCTTGTTGTAATCAAAATAAAATTTGATATGCTTAAGATCACTTTTAGGAGGTGACAGTAATGCCAAATATTAAATCTGCTATTAAACGTGTTAGAACAACTGAAAACGCTGAAGCTCGTAATATTTCACAAAAAAACGCTATGCGTACTGCTGTGAAAAATGCTAAAACAGCAATCAACAATAATGCTGATAACAAAGCTGAATTAGTTAACTTCGCTATCAAATCAGTTGATAAAGCTTCACAAAGTAACTTAATTCATTCAAATAAAGCTGATCGCATTAAATCACAATTAATGTCTTCAAGTAAATAATTTGTTAAAAAGCGCGGAACTATGTTCCGTGCTTTTTTAATTGCTAGATAAATTCCCATATAATATTAATTATATGTTTATCACTGATTTAATTTAAATATTTGAATCTGATTAATATTTAAAGTGATAAAATAAATAATTCAAGAATTAAATGTTTGTCCATATATGAAGATTTTAGTTTATAATCTGTTTCGGCACAGTTATTAATAATATTTAGTAGTTGACCTAACTCGTAATAACGTACTTGATTTAATGCTAGTTTAACTCTATATGGGTGAACATTTATGGTCTTAGCAATTTGCTGGCCACTATAGCCCTTTTGAGCAAGAATTTTACATTGATAATATAATCTATAATTACTTGTAATAAGCGCCAATAATTTTATAGGATCTTCTTTCATAATTATTAAATCTCTTACTAATTGTATAGCCTTATCTTTCTGGTTCTTCTGAATGAATTCTGTTAAAAGAAAAACATTTTGCTCTAAACTTCTATTTATTATTAAACTAACATCATTTTTAGTAATAGTGGTTCTATCACCTAGGAATAATGAAATTTTGTCTAATTCTTGAGAAACGATATTAAAGTTAACACCAGTTAATTCTATAAACAGATTTAATGCATCTTGTTTTATATCTTTGTAATTCTCGTGTAACTGATTTTGTATCCATGATTTAATTTCTTGTTCTGACATTTGTTCTACTTTTGAAAGTTTACTAGTTTTCTTTAATGTTTTAGTTAATTTCTTTCTCTCATCTAATTTATTGCTATATATTTCAAAAATGACTAAGTTTTCACCATCGTATTTTTCTAAGAATTCAATAACTTGTTCATTATTTGGTGTAATATCTTTGTTAACTTTTTCACCAGTAAACATGAATGAATTTTTAACAACAATGACTTTCTTTTCAGATATAAAAGGCATAGTTAAAGCTTCTTCAATAACTGTAGACATATCAGTTTCATAAAGATTATATTTAATATAGTTAAAATCATCTTTATCTTCATTTAAGAATGAATGTGTCAGTTCATTGCTTTTCTTTTCAACTAATTCAGGCACTTCACCATATATTGCCATAATGTTATTTGCCATAATTGTGAACTTCCTTTCAAATATCAAACATTTATAATTATACCACGTCTGTTTAAAGCCTCACTAAATAAATAGCTAATTTTTGAATTTTATATCTAAATCATGGTCTAAGTCTATCGTTATTTCTCCAACATCTTGTGTGTTTAAAATTGAACTATTTGTAGATCTTAGCGTTTGTAACGTTTCTCGATTAGGTAAGTGATATTTATTGTTTTTACCACTTGAAATGATACTTATTGTTGGCTTTATTAAGTTAATAAATGATTCAGAACTACTAGTCTTACTTCCATGATGACCAACTTTCAATATATCAATTTTTGGTAATTGATATATTTTCATTAATTTTGATTCATTATTTTTTGTTACATCACCTAGTAAAAGCATCTTATATCTTTGATATTCAATAAGTAAAATGATGCTATGTTCATTTTTATCATTACTGTTGGGAATATCTCCATGTAAAAATGAAATTTTAGAATTATTTAGTTGAATAAATTGTATCGTTGTAGCATCTATTAATTCAATATTATTGATCTTACATAAACGTTTTATTTTTATTAATTCTATTTCAGAATAGCTATATAAGTTTATATATAACTTTTTGATTCTGATGTGTTGGGCGATATATGGTAATTCACCAATGTGATCGGCATGCGGATGAGTAATAATTAGATGATCAATTTTTGTAATTCTTTTTTGCTTTAATGTTGGTATAATATGATACTTAGCAATATTATGATTATCAATATTACCTATTTTAACCTCTTTACCACCGGTATCAACCATGACAGTTTCTTGTTTCCTTGTTTGAAAGATTAGACTGTCTCCTTGACCAACATCAAAGAAGGTTATCGTGCTAACATTTGGTCGAACGTTAAAAACACATAAAACTATAAACACGATAATGAATAAAAACAGAATTTTCATTTTTTTATAACAGAAAAAGATATAAATGAGTACTATCAATAATACGAAAATAGAAAATTCTACTGCCGATTTAGGTGCTATAAAAATTTGATAATATTTAAAAGTTAAAAATAAATCTAAAAGTTTGTTATGAACTATGTATATTTTGTCAAAAACTAAATTAGGCAATGCCGTATCACTTACAAAATGATAAGCAAAGAATAAAAATATGGCTAATGGAAAAATGATAAAACTATAAAATGGAACAAAAATGAGATTGGATAGTAATCCTATCCATTGAATTTGGTTAAAATGATAGATTGAAATTATAGTTGAAGAGAGTTGTGCGATAAATGTAAGTACAAAAATATTTTTAATGAAAGTTAATTTTTTAATAAGAGGAAATGAAATAATAATAAAAAATGAGATTATAAATGAAAATTGGAAACCAATGTCATATAGATAATCAGGCTTGAAAAAGGTCATAACTAAAAATATGAGACCTAGTATATCTATAGAAGCTATTTTTGTTTTATTTGAAATAAGTATGACAGTAGTTGTTGCTAAAATTGCTCTTAGTGCACTTGGTGCAAAACCAGTATAATATGCAAATATTGATAAAAATAAGATGATTAAACCATTAATAATTACTTTAGGAATGTTTAATCTTACAAGTGGTTGATAAATGAGAAATGAAATTGTTGCAATATGTGATCCGCTAACGGCTAATAAATGGTAGATACCGATATCTTTTACTTTATCAATGAAATCAGTATTGATTCCATTTACATCTCCAGTTACTAAAGCGATAACATATTCAGGATGAGATAAACTTGAATTGTTTAATTTTTTAATAATAAAGTCTCTTTGTTTTTCAATTATATTTTTACTTTTAGTAATATGACACGAATTTAAGTCTACATTACTTATAGAGACATAAGGAGTATAATTTAAACCACTAATTACCTTGCCTTTAATAACACAAGATTTATTTTCTAGATCCTTTTCTTTTAGATTATTAGAATAAAGGTAATACACGAAAGGTTGATGCCTAAGTTCAAATATACCTTTTAGTTGTCTCTCTTGTTTCTCTATCTTGGAACCAAATTGAACTTCGGTAGATATATTAGAATTTGATTTAAGAAATTCGTCTTTATTTAAATTATATTCATTGTGAAAGTGTTCAAAAGTTAAGCCGAAAAATAAACAAATAATCAAAAAGAAAATATGTAGTAACTTTAATCTCTTTTGTAGCGAGATAATAATTAACAATAGAGTAATAAGAACGGCAACCCATTTTATATGTATCCATAAAATACCTGATAGAAAAGATAATGCATAAAATATCATATATTTAGTTAGTCAAATATCGAGCTACATTTTGTGCTGAAAAAGGTATTTTTTTATAATCAATACCCGCTTGACCTAAAAGTTCTAGTGCGTATTTATGATTGTGATAGTCTTCAGCATAGTATATTTGTTTAATACCAGCCTGAATTATAGATTTTGTGCAATTAAGGCATGGGAAATGAGTAACGTATATAGTAGCTCCATCAGTCGATACACCTTGTTTAGCACATTGTAATAAAGCATTCATTTCGGCGTGAATGGTTCTAATACAGTGGCCATCTTCAATTAAACATCCTTCATCAATACAATGAACTTCTCCAGCTACTGACCCATTATAACCTCCAGCGATAATTCTATTGTCTTTAACGATTGTTGCCCCTACTGACAATCTTTGACAAGTTGAGCGCAAAGCTAATAGATGACTTTGCGCCATAAAGTATTCATCCCATTTCAATCTTTCCATTTTCTTCACTCCAATACGTAATTATTATAAATATTATAAAGTATCCTTAAATAGAAGCCAATAATCAATATTAAGTTGTTACATATTCCTTAATTCTTTCATAAGTTTTATCACCAATACCTTTAATATTTTTCAAATCTTCAATTGAATGAAACGTATTATTTTTTTGTCTGTAATCAATAATTTCTCTGACTTTAGTAGGACCAACACCCGGGATTTTTAATAATTCTGTTTCGCTTGCAGTATTTATATTCATCTTATTAGTAGATGATGAATTTAAAGACTTACTATGGCCACTTTTATTATTATCGTCATTTTGGGTTATGCGATTTTTATTTTCATTAGCAGAGGGAATATATATCATTTTTTGATCTGTTAACTTTTCAGATAAATTGACCTGACTCAAATCCGCGTCAGTAAGCAATTTAGCTTTATCTAACACATCTTTTATTCGATCTGAACTTTTCATTTTATAAACATTTGGGTGTTCTACTGCACCTTTAATATCTACAAAAACTATTTCGTCTCCATTTTGAATTGTATTAGATTCTATCTTATTATTAGTTTTATCATCATTTTTCAACACATCATGATTTTTTCCTTTTTGATTAGAGTTTACATGAGATGTAACAATAGGTTTAGTATCATTTGTGTCCTCATCTGATTTCGAATAAATTAGAAATAAAGCTATAGATATAATCACTAATATAGTGATACTCAATTGGAATTTCCATTGCTTAATAACATATAATAACTCTTTTTTATCTTTAAACAAAAAACTCATCTCCTTATATGTATAAACGTTTGAGGAGATGAGTTTACTTTATTTATTTAAAAGCTACGAAGAACAGGCGTTCACCATGATCATCGTGATTATTTCGGTTAAAGTCAATAAATGTTTCGATGTTTTGAAAACCTATTTGATTTAACATGTTTATATAAGTTTCTTTTTCAAAGGTTCTTTGATAGTGCGATTCATTAAATCGTTGATAAGTACCGTTATTGTCTTCTATAAAGAAACTCATTTCGTGATAAACGCTAAAAGGTTCATTACCTTCAATGGCTTCCCATGCTAAAAAGGTTGACTCATTTTCATCAATATAACATTGATTATGAAACAACGTACTCATCTTATAAATAGTGTGAACATCAAATATAAAAACGCCATTTTCTGATAAATGATTGAAAACATTTATAAATGTTTTATTTACATCTTCTATATCAGGTAAATAATTCAGTGAATCACAAAATATTGTTATTACATCAAATTTATTATTAAATGAAAAATCGGTCATATTTCCCTCTAACCATAATATTTGATTAGATTTGTTTGCAGCAATGGCTAGCATATCAGAACTTAAATCCATTCCTGTTACCGAACCAATAGTACTAAGTTGAGCAGTTAAACTGCCTGTCCCACAACCAAGATCAAGAATATTAGGCTTATGATTAAAATTTTGAGAATAATGTTGTACTATTTCAAACCATTTATCATAAGGTTGGTCTTGTGTAAGTTGATCATATACTTGACTCATTTCAACATATTGGGTCATTTAATAAGCAACCTGACCATATGATTCTATTGGTGCATCTTGATAGAGCTTCTCAATATTATAATAATTGCGTTCGTCTTTATGGAAGACATGAATAACTACATCTGCCAAATCAATTAAAACCCATCTGGCACTTTGATACCCTTCCATACGTTTAACATCAATAGCTTGTTCATGTGCAGCTTCTTTAACTGCTCTAGCAATTGATTGAACTTGACGTTCATTATTGCCGTGACAAATCACAAAATAATCAGTCATATCACTGATGCCTTTCATATTTAGAGAAACAATATCTTCTGCTTTTTTGTTTTCTGTCGCATCGACAGCAATATTTAATAATTCTTCTGAATTCATTTAATCATCCTTTATTCTTTGATCACTATAATTATAATAGTTTAAACATGAAATCGTTGTGCCATAAACTGTAATATCCTTACTGATTAAGAAAAGTACCGTTCGCTTAGAAATTTCATAAATCGTTTTATCTAAGCTACCTTGATTGTATGCCATATCTCTTATTTCTTCAACTCCTGGGGTTTTTCTCCCTGGTTCAATATAATCAGCAATGAATACAAGTTTTTCAGTTTTAGTCATTTCTTTACGTCCAGTTGTATGGTTCTTAATTGCTAGTAAGACTTCTTCATCTTCGACTCCAAATTCTGAGCGCATTATAGCGGCGCAGACAGGTCCGTGTAAGATTTCTCCACCATAACTTAATAATTCACTATCTAAATCATGCTGTCTAACAATTTGATACATAGTACTTAAATCATCATATTTGCAATAATCATGTAATACACCAGCTAAATTAGCTTTATCTTTATCACCATCATAAATTTCTGCTAATTTTACAGCAGTTTCAGCTACTCTTAACGAATGTTTGAATCGTTTTTCAGGTAGTTTATCTTTAATAAGTTCAATAGCTTTATCAATTTTCATAAAATCCTTCCTCTCTTATATAGTCGTGAATACTAGGAGGAACCAAGATATTTATTGGTTGTTTATTTTTTACACGATTTCGAATTAATGAAGAGCTAATATCCATTCTCGGTATTTGAATTGCTATCATTGAATCTTCTATTTCTTGATAGTTAACATCTCTGTTAACAACTACAAACGTTATTAGTTTTTTTAATTTATCAATTTCATACCATTTATCTAGTTGCTTATACTGATCAGTTCCGATAATGAAATAAATCTTAGCATTTTTTTCATTTTTTGCGAAATCTTTTATCGTATCATAAGTATAGCTTTGGCCTCTCCTGTTAAGTTCGATATCACAAATTTCACCAAAACCTAATTCATTAATTGCTAAATTTATCATTTTGATACGATATTTAGCATCTAAATATTCATCGTGAGTTTTTAAAGGTGCCATAAAACTTGGTAGGAAATAAAATTTATCTGGTTGAAGGTGATGATAAACTTCATTAGCAACTAACATGTGTGCAGTGTGTATTGGATTGAATTGACCACCATAGAGAACTATTGTTTTCTTATTCATAACTTATGGTAATGTAATTTCTTTATTATCAACTGATTCTCTATATATTACGATCATAGAACCAATCACCTGTACAATTTCACTTTTAGTTGCATTGCTTAACGTTACTGCTAATTCATTTTTATCATCAAAGTTATTTTGTAATACGTGTATTTTAATTAATTCTCTATTTTCAAGTGTATCATCGATTTGAGCAATCATATTTTCATTAATACCTGATTTACCAATTTGAAAAATAGGATCTAAATTGTGAGCTAAACTTCTTAAATATCTTTTTTGTTTTCCTGTTAACATATTAAACTCCTTGTAATTTATTTAATACTGTATTTTTCATTTCTTTTAAGTTTGGTTGTTTTCCCGTCCATATTTTAAAACTTTCAGCGCCCTGATTTATAAACATATCTAAACCATTATGAATCAGGTTACCTTTAAGTTCAGCTTCCTTTAATAACTTAGTCTTATATGGAATATAAATAATATCACTGACTAGTGTTCTTGATGATAGATTGTCTAATTTTATAACAGTGTCATCGTTATTATCTAGTCCTGCTGATGTTGTGTTGATGATAATATCAAATTCATCTAAATATTGTTCAGCTTGGTTTAATGAAATAGCATTAATATTCATATCCCATGATTCAAATCTACTCATCGTTCTGTTTGCGATTGTTAATTTAGGTTGAACAATCTTATTAAGTTCATTAGCAATTCCTTTACTTGCGCCACCAGCACCTAGAATAAGAATATAAGCATTAGCTAAATCAGGATATATTTGTTTGAGACCTGAAACATAGCCAATTCCATCTGTGTTATAACCAATCCATTTATTATCAACAATTTTTACAGTATTAACAGCTCCTACTGCTTTTGATTGATCATCAATTTCATCAAGATACTGAATAATACTCTCTTTATGAGGAATTGTCACATTAAATCCAACAATACGCTTATCTTCTATAATATTACGTATATTATGGAAGTCTTCTTTACGTACATGCAAAGCTTCGTACGAATCTTGCATATCTAATGATTTAAAGTTTGCATTATGCATTATTGGAGATAAAGAGTGGGAAATTGGATCGCCTATCACTGCATAATTCATAAATAATCCACCTTACATTATTGAATTTCTTAAGATTACATCAACATTTTTTGGTACACGCACAATAACTTTTGCACCTGATTCAATTGTTATAAACCCTAGACCGGAAATCATTATGTCTTTTTTCTCTTTTCTAGTCTCTAGTCTAACTGCTTTAGTATTACTCATATCAAATTGATCTGGGTTATTTGGTGGTGTTAAAACATTTCCAATTTGATTTCGCCATAAATCATTAGCTTTTTCTGTTTTGGTACGGTGAATATTTAAATCATTTGAAAAATAACAAACTAGCGGTCTTTTTCCACCTGAGACATAATCAATTCTAGATAACCCACCAAAGAATAACGTTTGCCCTTCATTCAGTTGGAAAACTCTTTGCTTAATTTCATTTTTAGGTACGATTGTTTTTAGCTCTTTTTCAGAAACATAGTGTGTCATTTGATGAGATTGAATAATACCAGGAGTATCATACATAAACGTTTTTTCATCTAAAGGTATGTCAATTAAGTCTAATGTAGTACCAGGAAATCTTGATGTAGTAACTACATTTTTCTCTCCTACACTTTGTTCAATCAATTTATTTATAAGTGTAGATTTACCTACGTTTGTTGTGCCTACTATATAAACATCCTGTTTATTTCGATTTTGGTCAATTGATGCTAGTAGATCATCGATACCCCAACCTTTTTGAGCAGATATTAATATAACATCGTCAGCATCTAAGCCATATTTTCTAGCAGTTTTCTTAAGCCATTCTTTTACTCGTCGTTTATTAATCTGTTTTGGCAGAAGATCTAGTTTATTAGCTGCTAAAATAATCTTCTTGTTACCAACTATTCGTTTTAAAGCATTAATAAATGATCCTTCAAAGTCAAATATGTCAACTACATTAACAATAATGCCATTTCGGTCAGATAGTTCATTTAATAAATTTAAAAAATCTTCACTATCCATTCCAACATCTTGAATTTCATTGTAATTTTTTAGTCTAAAACAACGTTGGCAAATAACATCCTCTCTAAAAAGGTTATGTTCAGGAACATAACCAGGTGCACTTTTATCTTCGGACTGAAGTGGCGCACCACAGCCAATACATTTTAATGTGTCATCCAATCAATTTTCCTCCCATGTGATATAGCCTTTATTTTTAAAGTAATTTAATAAGCGACGTTCAATAATACGGTTGAACTTTGTAATAAAACCATCTGTACGTTTAACAGGAACTACCATAATTGTATATAAACCATTTCGATTGCCTCCAAATACATCAGTTAACATTTGGTCTCCAATGACAATCGTTTCTTCTGGATTAATATTCATATGTTTAATAGCTTTTTTAAATGCTTTGCCCATAGGTTTTCTTGCTTTGAAAATAAAATCCACATCTAGATCTTTAGAAAAACTAGATACTCTATCTTCATTGTTGTTAGATACAATTGTAATTGTGATACCTAACTCATTTGCTCTTTTAAACCATTGCTGTATCTCTATAGTTGGAGATTTAACATCCCAACCCACTAAGGTATTATCTAAATCTGTGATAATACCTTTAAAACCAGCCTCAGCTAACTTTTCAATGTCTATTTGAAATACAGACTTAACGTAGTCATTTGGCATAAAAAATTTTTTTATTAATCCCATTTATTTATCACCTTTATTATTATTTATAAAACTTTAATTAATGCTTCAACAATTGAACTTGAAGATTTTGCGGCTTCGCCAAGAAACTCTTCAAAAGATATGTCTGCTTTACCATTAGCTAAATCTGAGACTGCACGTGTAACTATAAAAGGAACATGAAATTGATAGCAAGTTTGTGCAATTGCAGTTGCCTCCATTTCAACAGCCATAGCCTCAGGAAACTGTCGTTTAATTGTTAATCGCTGCTCTACACTACCAATAAAACTATCACCGCTAACAATTTGGCCAATTTTAGCATTATAATTTTTTTTATTAATTACTGTTTCTACCGATTTAAGTAGTTCTTGATCTGACTTAAATTCTAATGGCATTTGAGGTATTTGACCCAGTTTATAGCCAAATGCTGTTGCATCAACATCATGATAAACAACATCATTACTAATTAACATATCTCCAACAGATAAACTCTCATCTAACGCACCGGCAGATCCAGTGTTGATGATGAGTTTTGGATTGAATTTTTCAATTAATAACGTAGTTGAAATAGCAGCATTTACTTTGCCAATACCACTTTGAGTTAACACTACTTCTGTTGAATTTAATTTCCCTCTATAAAACTTTACATGTGCAACAGAAATTTCATTCATATCTGTTAATTTGTCTTTTAGTATAGCTACTTCTTCTTCCATAGCTCCTATAATTCCAATCATATTAACACCTCAGTCTTTATCTTAGCAATTGCTATTTTATCATATATTTTTATTCATCACGACAATGTTATTTACTCTTTAATTAAAAAAATAAATTCATCTAATATAAAAGCTTTTGAGGTCATGAAATTAATGCACTAAATTAATTTAAACTTGTAAAAAAAAGACCGTTTCTATTAAAATTTAATAGAAACAGCCTTAAAGAATTATATAAGCACTTTACGGTGTGCTCATTATTGAAAATTTAGCCTTTCCAAAGCGTAGCTAAATCTTGTAGTGAGAAAATACCAGTTACAATTGTTACAATCACTGCTACTATACCGAAAATAAGCATCCATGTAGGGTGTTTGTAGTCTCCGACTATAGATTTTTTACGACTTGCAATTAAAATAGCCCCAAGTGTAATAGGTAAAATCCAACCATTTATTGCACCAGCAATAATAAGTAAACTAATAGGTTTACCAATAAATAAGAAAATTAAAGTCGAAACAACAATAAAGATAATTACAATAAGATTATTTTTAGTCAATAATGATTTATGTAATGTTTTCAAGAATGTAGCACTTGTATATGCTGATCCTATAACAGATGACATAGCAGCAGCAAAAATAACTACACCGAAAATATTTTTACCAATAGGTCCTATTGCATGTTCAAATACAGATGCAGGTGGGTTATCAGTGCTTAATGTTACTCCAGTAACCACAACTCCTAATACTGCAAGGAATAATAATGTTCTCATAATACCGGTTGTTAATATACCAGCAATAGCAGAACGGTTTACAAATGGTAAGAATTCTTTCCCTTTCATTCCAGAATCTAAAAGTCTGTGTGCACCAGCAAATGTAATATATCCACCCACTGTTCCTCCGACTAGTGTAATAATTGGTAAAATTAATTTAACCGGATGTTCAGGAGCAAATGTGTGAACTAAAGCATCTCCATATGGTGGATTTGAAACAACCATAACATATGCAACTACTAGTATCATAACAACACCTAAAATCATCGATACAAAATCCATGATTTTTTGTCCACTTTTACTTACAAAGATTAATATTGAGAAGATAGCTGTAATTGCAGCACCCCATTTAATATCTAATCCAAACATAGCATTTAACCCTAGGCCAGCACCGGCAATATTACCAATATTAAATGCCAGTCCTCCAAATGCAATTAGTATGGAAATTAAAGTACCAAGACCTGGCATAACTTTATTAGATACTTCTTGTCCACGAAGTCCAGTTACTACAAGCACACGCCAAATGTTAATTTGTGCTCCAATATCAATTATAATGGAAATTAATATTGCGAATGCGAAGCTAGCGTAAAATTCTGCAGTGAATACAGCGGTTTGAGTTAGAAAAGCTGGTCCAATGGCTGAAGTTGCCATTAAGAATACAGAACCGTACAGTAATCGTCTGTGATTTTTTGTGAATTTAAATTCCTTTTCATTTGGTTTAATTTCTTGATTTGGATTTTGGTTTAAGTTTTCTCCCATAATAGCTCCCCCTTATAAGGATTGAATATCAATGCCTTCTTTCGTTAATTTTTCTCTAATTTGCGATACAAATTCTAGTGCATGAGCCCCATCGCCATGCACACAAATCGTATCAGCTTTTAAATCAATTTCTTTTCCGTTTTTACTAACAACTTTGTTTTCAATTACCATTTTTAAAACTTGATCCAAGGCTTCTTCAGTATTAGTGATTACTGCATCTGCCTCTTTACGACTAACGAGTTGACCATTGTCTTCATATCGTCTGTCAGCAAACACTTCAGATGCAGTACGTAATCCTAATGATTCAGCTTCAGTAATTAATAATGTATTTGATAACCCTACTAAGATTAGTGAAGAATCAAAATCATATACAGCTTGAGCAATTGCATGTGCAATGTTTTTGTCTTTAGCACCCATATTGTAAAGTGCACCGTGAGGTTTAACATGATTAATACGTGTTTGATGTACCTTACAAAATCCATCTAACGCACCAAGTTGATAAACAACTAAATTATAGATTTCTTTTGGTGTAATATCCATGTTGCGACGGCCAAATCCTTTTAAATCTGGTAATCCAGGATGAGCCCCAATACCTACAGCATTGTCTTTGGCAAGTTTAATTGTGTCATACATGACATTTTCATCGCCAGCATGGAAGCCACAAGCAATATTAGCTGATGTAATTAATGGAATGATTTGATTATCTCCACCGAATGAGTAATTTCCAAACGCTTCACCTAAGTCACAATTTAAGTCTATGCGCATTATAACTCCACTCCTTCGATTATTTGATGTTTTTCAAGGAATTTAATATCTACTTCACTTGCATCATCATTTGCATAAAGTGGGTAACTTAAAACTGCATATAAAAAGTCTGCAGTTGTTGTAAATCCTTCTATAACCATTTCATCAAGTGCTACTTTTAATTTGTTTATAGCTGTTTTTCGATCAGTATCTTTTACTATAACTTTAGCAACTAGCGAATCATAATAAGGTGATACTTGATACCCTGGATACAACAGAGAATCGACACGGATGTTGAAACCTTGAGGTAAATGTAACTTTTTAACTTTACCAGGCGTAGGTTGAAATTTCTTTTCTGGATTTTCAGCATTGATACGTGCTTCAATTACATGTCCATTAAACACAATATCATCTTGAGAAAATGGTAATTTATCATGTTGCATTAAGTATAATTGGGCTTGTAATAAATCTCTATCAGCGCGCATCTCTGTAACAGTATGTTCTACTTGAATACGTGCGTTCATTTCAATAAAGTAGTGTGCATCCTTAGTTACTAAAAATTCAATTGTACCTGCACTTCGATAATGTGATGCTTTTGCGACTGCAACTGCATCTGCGCATATCTGTTGGCGTCTCTCTTCAGTTAAAGCGGCACAAGGAGATTCTTCTATTAATTTTTGGTTTTTACGTTGAACCGAGCAATCTCTTTCGCCTAAATGTACATAATTACCTTTACCATCACCAATAATTTGTACTTCCACGTGTTTCGCCACAGGTATAAATGCTTCAACATAAACTCTGTCATCGTTAAAGTATTTTTGTCCTTCGCTTTTCGCTTCTTTAAGGGATTTTTCAAGTTGTTCTGGCTCTTTTACTATACGGATGCCTTTTCCGCCACCACCACTTGCTGCTTTTAAAACAACAGGATAGCCAATTTCTTCAGCTAGTTCCTTTATTTCATCAACTGAATTAACTGCATCTTTAGATCCTGGAATTACAGGAACATCTGCATCATCTACAGTTTGTCGAGCAGTTATTTTATCACCCATTAGTTCCATTGTTTTCTTACTTGGACCAATGAATTGAATATTATTTTCTTCTACTTTTTCAGCAAAAGTTGTACTTTCAGATAAAAAACCATATCCTGGATGGATTGCATTAGCACCTGTAATTTCTGCTGCTCCAATAATTCGCTCAATATTTAAATAACTATCTAAAGGATTTGCTTCACCAATACAAACTGATTGATCAGCTAAACTAACATGTAAACTTTGCTCATCTCCTTTAGCATATATCGCAACGGTCTCGATTCCCATTTCACGACAAGCTCTAATTATACGGACCGCAATTTCTCCTCTATTTGCTACTAAACAACGATACATTTAGCTGTCCCCCTTATTTAACTTTTACTAGTACTTGATCATATTCAACATTTGTACCATGATCTGCTACTATTTCAGCAACTTCTCCATCTACATCGCTAGTTATTTCATTCATAACTTTCATCGCTTCTACATAACCAATAATGTCACCAACTTTAATTTTATCTCCAACTTTAATTTGTGGATCAGTTAACTCTTTACTATCTTGTAAGAAGAAAGTACCCACCATTGGTGAAGAAATTTCTTTAGAAGTTTCTTCACTTGCACTCGTTTGAACTTGTTGTGGATTTTCATCATTTACAGTGTTTGTACTTACTAAGTTTTGGTTTGAAGACACATTAGATGATTGATAACCCTCAGTGAAATCTAATTCTAATTCGCTTTTATTATCCTTAAATTTAAAACGTTTAACGCCATTTGATTTAACTAAGTTAATAACTTCTTCTATTTTTTTTATATTCATCTATTATTTCTCCTCTTCAATTAATTTTGCTAATTTTTTTGATGTTGCTCGCATTGAATGCATATTAAATATTGGAGCCTTTGTCACTGATTCTAACTTTTCTTCAAAATGTTGATTAAAGTTTTTTAACATAGCATTCGCTTCATCCACAGATATCCATTTAAACTGTATCACATCACCTGGCTTAAATTGAGCTAGTTTTTTAAGATCTAATTGACTCACTGTAGCAATTTTTGTATAACCACCAACTGTTTGTTTATCATTCAAAAGTATTATCGGATTGCCATCATTTGGAACTTGGATACTACCCAAACCTACAGGTTCTGATATGATATCAGCTCCATTATCTGGTGGAATGTTGTCACCGATAAGTCTATATCCCATTCGATCTGATTGGTCAGATATTTTATATTCCGATTCAACTAAGGTCTTTCTTTTTTCACGTGAGAAAGCATTTACTTGAGGACCTTCTATAATATGAATAATATTGTCTTGTTCTATTGCATCATAGTCGCTTGATTTTCCAAGATTAACCTTAAAGTTGCTATTTTGCACAACTTTAATATAATCGTCTTTTTTCAAAGCTCTACCATCAAAACCACCTAATTTACTTCTTGTATGTGTAGAGTAGCTACCAGCAACCATCTCAATATCAAGGTGATGACCAAAGAAAATATAACCACGTGCACCCTTTATTGCTGGCCCAAATTCAAGTACATCGCCTTTATTTGCTAATAAGACATTATTATTGGAAATATTAATATCATTTAATTTTGCATTAAATTGACCACCTGTTATTACAAAGGTGTTAGCTTGAGTAAAAGTCAATGTTGGTCCAATGATAGTAAATTCTAGGCTAGGACCGCTATTTCCGATTAGTTTACGTCCTAAGTTATAACTAAATTGATCCATTGCACCAGACCCGGAGAAACCTAAATGTTGATATCCAAAACGGCCTTTATCTTGAACGGTAGTGAAAAGACCTGGTTTCAAAATCTTAATGCCCACTACGAGTCACCCACTTTTCTTTATTAAATCTTCCGTCATTGATTTCACTTTCAATTTGATTATACGTCTTCTCATCTATCGAGTAGAATTTAATATAATCACCAGCTTCATACAATGTCATAGGTTCAGAATATTGATCAAAGACTTTTAAAGGTGTTCTTCCAATAATTTGCCATCCTCCAGGTGAATCAGAAGGATATAAACCTGTTTGATTGTTAGCTATCCCAATTGAACCAGCATTAATTTTAACTCTTGGTTCAGATCTTCTAGGAGTATGAATACGTTCGTCTAAACCACCCAAGAATGGGAAACCAGGCATAAAACCTAGCATATATACAAGGTATTCATTAGTTGTATGGATTTGAACAACTTCTTCTATAGATAAGTTGTTATAACTAGCTACCTCTTCTAAATCAGGTCCCATTTCTAAGTTATATAATACAGGAATATGTATAACATTTTTTTTAGAGTATGTATCCTCTTTCGAAACTTTGAGCTTATCTAATTCTAATTTTTCAATCAATTGTTTGTAATCGATTGAATCATTATTGAAATTAATCATAATAGCTCGATATGATGGGATAACATCTTTAATATCTGGAATATTTTTGGACAGAATATGTTGTGTAGTTAAATCAACCTCTTGATAATTAACTTCACTTATTTCTTCTTTGAAATAAAGCAATAGCGATTGCTCATTTATAACTTTAACTTCCAATCCATTGTCTCCCCTTTAATATTATTAATTGTATATTTGCGCCTTAAAAAAAATGATTTAATATTTTAAATAATCATATTTTACCTATATGTATAGAAAATTATAACATTATAATATCTTAGTTGTTTAATAAGTATTTCAAATTATGAATAATAAAAAAAGCGAGACGAAATGTAATCGCTTACTTAATAGTGTAATTGGCAAATGATTCAATTGTATTTACAACGTTATTTAAGCATATAAAACTAATTTTGTCATGAAAAAGTTCAGATTTTCAAATTAATATGATAAAATATATGAATTTTTGTAACATAAAGTATAATTTTATCTTAAAATTATCATATTCTAGCTGTTAACTTTTTTAATATCACTTTATTAAAATTAATACAATAGCATTATTGGGTTATTAAAAAAAGCTATGAAAGAAATCATTGATACTTGATTTCTTTCATAGCCAATATAAATATGCATTTAATTAATGTAAATAGCAAAATATTTAAAGAGTTTGTAAAACTTTATTCAGAAAAAATCTATCTATTTAATATTTACAATTTTAACATTAATTTCTCCACCATTTGGTAGAGGTACTCGAACTTCATCTTTTAAACTTTTACCAATTAAAGCTTTAGCCATTGGTGATTCATTTGAAATTTTACCGTTGAATGCATCTGACTCTGCAGAGCCCACGATTTGATAACTTTCTTCTTCATCTCCAGGTAACTCAATGAAAGTAACAGTTTTTCCAATTTGTACAACGTTGTTATCACCAGTATCCTCAATGATTAGAGCATATCTAAGCATATGTTCTATACGTTGAATATCTTGTTCGATAAAACCTTGCTCATCTTTAGCAGCATCATATTCTGAGTTCTCAGATAGGTCACCAAATGAACGTGCTACTTTGATTTTTTCAACAACTTCTGGACGTTTAACTGTTTTTAATTCTTCTAATTCTTTTTCTAATTGTTCATAACCCTCTTGAGTCATTGGATATTGTTTTTGATTTTCCATTATGTCATCTTCCTTTTTCAATTAATATGGTTTAGTCATTAAATATATAGTTTTTGATACATATTGTAACTTACTTATTGTTTACTAACCAATGTTTGAATTTTAGTAGTCATTATATCAATTGCAACCTTGTTACTTCCACCTTCTGGAATGATAATATCTGCATATTTCTTAGTAGGCTCAATAAATTGATTATGCATTGGTTTGACAACATTTAAATATTGGTTAATTACTGATTCCATAGATCGACCACGTTCTTTAGTATCACGAACTAGCCGTCTAAGAATTCTTAAATCTGCATCAGTATCAACGTATATTTTAACATCCATCATATCACGTAGTGTTTTATTTTCTAAAGCAAATATGCCTTCTACGATAATAACATCTTTAGGTTCAAATGCAATGGTTTCTTCACTACGTGTATGATTTGAATAATCATATGTAGGAACTTCGACTGCATGACCATTTCGTAAATCTTTTAAATTTTCTATTAGCAAATCATTGTCAAATGCAAAGGGATGGTCATAATTTGTTTCTAATCGCTCTTCAAATGTTAAATGTGATTGATCTTTATAATAATAGTCTTGAGCAAGTAATGCGACACTATGGCTTTCTAAATTCTTCATGATTTCGTTTGTAACTGTTGTTTTACCAGATCCTGAACCACCGGCAATACCAATAATTGTTGTGTTTGCCATTATCTAATTTCCTTTCTCATCATGTTCTTAGGATAAATTGGATGATCTACTTTGATTTGTACAATTTGAAGTGGGTGACGAGCAGCATCTAGACTATTGCCCTCCTCATCAAATATGGCATCAATAACTTGTCTAAAACTTTGTATTTCAGGTCCAAAGAATTCAATTTCTTGACCTGGTTTAAAGTGATTTCTTTGTTGTATTGTAGCAATTTGAGTAGTTTCATCATAATCTATTACTAATCCACAAAAATCGTAAGGTGATTTTTTATTTTGTTGAACACCAAACATTTGCTCTTCATATCCTGGTGTACCTTCAAAAAATGCTGGTGCAGTATCTCTATTAGCACATTTATCTAATTCTTTTAACCATTCAGGATTAATTTTAAAATTCTCAGGATCTTCAGCATAAGCATCAATAACTTTTCTATAAACTGATACAACTGTAGCTATATAATGAATAGATTTCATTCGCCCTTCTATTTTTAATGAGTCGATACCGATTTCCATCATTTGAGGTATTGATTCAATTAATTTTAAATCCTTAGGACTCATAGCAAATGGTACGGTGTCTCCATCTTGATAATAAAGATCAAGTTCACCGTCATTATCTACTTCTAATAAATCGTAATCCCAACGACAACTTTGACAACAACCACCCCTGTTAGAGTCTCTAGCTGTCATATGATTACTAAGTGTACAGCGACCTGAATATGCAATACACATTGCACCATGTATAAATGCTTCAATTTCAATGTCTACATTTTCTTTCATTTCTTTCATTTCCATCGCACCAGTTTCACGTGCTAATACTACTCGATCTAAACCTTCTTCTTTCCAGTATTGCACCGCTTTAGTATTAGACAATGACTGTTGTGTCGACAAGTGTATTTCTAATTTAGGAGCAACTTGCTTACAAGTTTCAATAATTAAAGGATCTGCAACAATGATTCCGGTAGCACCCGTTTTTTCTAATTTAATTAAATAATTTTCCAGACCTTTAATATTCTCGTCATGAGCGATAATATTAGTAGTTACGTAAATTTTTGCATTATATTGATTTGCGAATTCAACGCCTTCTTTAATTTCAGCCATAGTAAAATTATCAGCATTAGAACGCAAACCATATTCTTGACCACCTAAAAATACTGCATCTGCACCATAATGTACTGCAATCTTTAATTTTTCTAAATTACCAGCAGGCGCTAATAATTCGGGCTTTTTAATTTTACTTTTCTCTTGTGTTTGAATTTCAGTCAATGTTTTCATTTTTTATCGCCTCCTTTTTAATAAACTGTTTGTTTATATAAAAATCCTTCATCAAATGGACGATGTTCTGGTTGGATTGCTTCAATTGGATCTACTAACATGAATTTTTCATCTTCATATGCTTCAGGATCTTCATTATATAAATCTATAGCTTCTCTGTATTGAGCTGTAACAGTGTTTATATATTCTTCACTTTGCAGAATTCCATCTATCTTAAAAGAATCAATTCCAGCTTCAAATAGTGGCTCGAGTTCTTCAATTAAGCAGATATCATTTGGAGACATTATATGTGTACCATTAAAATCTTCAAATACAGGATATTTATTATCACGTTCTTCGTCATATAGGAGTAACTCTTTATCATCATTTTCACGTTTAATCTTCATTTGTCTATCTTGGAAAGTATAATAGTTCCCAAGCAACATGCGTTTAGATTGGAACATACAAGTCATCCCATGTACTTGAACTTCAATTTCAACATTTGCATTCTCTTTTATATTTATTATTTCATCTAAGTTTAATTCTCTCGCTAGAAGTGCTCGTTTGGCACCTCTTTTCCCCCAATAGTTACATTGGAAATAGTTAGTTACTATAGTTTCAGCATCCCAATTTAGTGGTATCGGATTATGTTGATTTTTGACATACATGACGACTGCAGGGTCACCAAATATAATTCGGTCTACTCTAACTTCATGTAAGAAATTAGTATAGTCTTCCAATGCATTTAAATGATAATTGTGGAAAATGCCATTTACAGCAACATATATTTTTCTATCATGCTCATGCGCTAATTTGACTGCTTGTTTAATATCCTCACGATTAAACTCTCCTGGTAATCTTAACCCAAATTTTTGTTCACCAATAACAAATGCATCTGCACCAATATCTATTAGTGTTTCTAAATGACTTAATGATTTAGGAGTAACGAGTAATTCCGTCATAATTATTCTCCTTTAATTGATATTGCTAACCCATCATCCATATTTATAAAGTTAGTACTGTAATTTTCTAGACTAATTAGCCAATCATTAAATTTTTGAACTTTTTTAACCATTTGCTTAACATTTCTAGAACGTACAATATCTATATTCGATACAAAACCGTGGTATAGAACATTATCTGTAATGACTAGTCCACCATTTCTTAATAGTGGTGTGTAATATTCAAAAAATTTCTTTGATTGAGCTTTTGCTGCATCAATAAAAATAATGTCATATTGTTTATCACTGACTTTATTATATTGCTCTAAAGCATTTCCCTCTATAAGTCTTATTTGTGATGAGTAGCCATAAGTTTCGAAATTTGATTTAGCTTGTGTAATCATTTTCTCATCACGCTCTATAGTCGTAATATGTATATCATTTGATACGGATGCAAATTGCATTGAACTATACCCTATTGCAGTGCCAATTTCTAGAATGTTTTTTGCATGATGTATCCGAATTAATTGTTTAATCATCTCTAGGGATAATCTATCGACAATTGGTACAACATTTTGCTCCGCATATTCTCTTAACGTTTCAATTTTATTATCTGTTTTACGATGTATATCCAATAAATACTGCTGGTTAGCTTCCATTAATTTACTTCCTTTTTAAAGACAAAATGACATTAAAAAATAAACCAGTTGATATGGAGTTATCCGCTAAACTTTAAAAGTTTTAAATAAACTTAACCGTGCTAGGATAACTTATACTTATAAATGTATGACTGATTTAAATATTTATTAAAACTCATTGTCTACCTATAAGAATTTAACTTTAAATATTTTATCATATATTTGTTTGTAATTTAAGATGTAATATGTAAAAAACCACGATTTTATCAATCAAAAAAGGAGCAGAATAGAACTCGAATTGAATTCATTATCCCACTCCTTATATAAAATTACTGTTCTGAATTATAAATTAAATCACATATTGACAGTTCAGTCAGCTAATTTAAATTTGTTTTAGTATTAAATATTAAATCTAGGAAACTATTCTTCCATGTTTGTGTTAACTACTTCTTCAATCATGTCCCATTCTTCATCAGTCTCGATAGGTACTAATTTACCACCATCGCCTGATTCATCAGGTTCATTAATCATTGGAATCAATTCAATCATGTCATCATCGTCAGATTGAGTACCTTCCTCAGCTAAAATAACATATTCTTTTTTAAATTCTGGATGGTAAAATTCCAACATTTTACGATATAAAACTTCATTACCATTTTCATCGAATAAAGTTAATAACTCTTCTTCATTACTAATATCTAATTCTACATCGTGGTTATGATTATGTTCAGTCATTGTTTATTACTCCTTTATTGAATTGAATCTAAATAGCCTTGCAATATAAATACTGCTGCCATTTTATCAATTACTTTTTTTCTTTTTTGTCTAGATACATCTGCTTCAAGTAATGAACGCTCTGCTGCCATAGTACTTAATCGTTCATCCCACATAATTATCTCTATATTAGGTAAGCTTTCTTTGAGTAACTCCTTGTATCTTAACGAAGCTTCTCCACGAAAGCCAATAGAATTATTCATATTCTTAGGTAAACCAATTACAACAGAACCAACGTTATGTTCTTTAATAATGGTCACTAATTGATCTATACCAAAATCTTCTAGTTCCTCGTTAATTCTTAGAGTGTCCAATCCTTGGGCAGTCCAACCCATTAAATCGCTTATAGCTACGCCAACTGTTTTACTACCTACATCCAAACCCAAAATTTTGTGCGTTAACATATACTATTTCTTGTTCTCTTTTAAATAATTTGAAACGAGTTCTTCCATGATAACGTCACGATCAATGTGGCGAATTTGATTTCGAGCATCATTTTGACGAGGTATATATGCAGGATCACCTGAAAGTAAATATCCTACAATTTGATTTATAGCATTGTAACCACGCTCTTCTAAAGTTCGGTGTACGTTGTTTAACACTGTTTCAACATTATCTTTCGGAATTTCTTCATAGTCAAACTTCATTGTTTTATCAATATTATCCATAGATGCGACACTCCTCTAAAACGAATTATCTTACATACACCAATTTTACACTAGTTGATTACAAAGTTATAGTTTTTTAATGTAATCTTTAATAAAGCGTAATGCTTCTGAGATATTTTCTGGTTGCGTACCGCCACCTTGAGCCATATCTGGACGACCGCCACCTTTACCACCAACTAATGGTGCCATATTCTTAATGATATCTCCAGCTTTAATTTTATCTGTTTGTTCTTTTGGTACAGTTGCTATTAGTGATACCTTTTCACCTAAATCACTTGCTAAGATTATAATAGCATCTTGTTGTTTAGATTTGAAATCATCCATAGTTTGTCTTATTTCTTTAGCATTAGAAACTTCAACTTCTGTAGCTAGTACTTTAAAGCCATTAATTTCTTCAATTTGATCCTCTATATTACCCATTTTTAGTGAAGTGATTTCCTTATTTCGTTGTTCTAATTGTTTATGAAGGTTCTTTTCTTCTTCTTGTAGCTGGACAATTTTATCAAATACTTGATTATCAGATTTGACTTTAACTTGATCTTTAATAGAATTAAATTTATTTTGAATATCCTCTAGATGTAAGAACGCTGATTTACCAGTAAATGCTTCAATACGTCTAACGCCTGCACCTGTACCTGATTCACTTATAATCTTGAAAAGCCCAATTTCTGCAGTATTATCAACATGTATACCACCACATAGCTCAATTGAGAACGGTGCCATATTAACAACGCGCACAATATCTCCGTATTTTTCACCGAATAACGCCATAGCACCCATTTGTTTTGCTTCATTAATAGGCATCTCTTGTATATTAACTGAAATACCTCTCCAAATTTCCTCATTTACACGTCTTTCAACTTTATCAATTTCGTCTTGAGTCATCGGACCAAAATGTGAGAAATCGAAACGCAAACGCTCACTTTCAACTAACGAACCTGCTTGATTTACATGTTCACCTAATACTTCTTTTAATGCAGCGTGAAGTAAATGAGTGGCACTATGATTTTTTTGGATGTCTTTTCTTTCATCCCTATTAACACTTGCATCTACATCACTATTAACTGTAACTTGACCAAATTGGATGACACCTTGATGTAAGTTTTGACCATTAGGTGCTTTAGTTACTTCAGTTACTTCAATCTCAAAGTTCTCATTACCTACTGTTCCTTTATCAGCTACTTGCCCACCACTAACTGCATAAAATGGAGTTTCTTTTAAAATGAAATATACAGTTTCTCCTGGTTCAGCAGATTCAACTTTTTCTCCATCATAAATTAAATCAGTTAACGTAGTCTGATAATCTGTAGTTTCATATCCGACAAATTTGCTTTCAGTAGTAATATTTTTAAGAACTTCACTTTGGATTTGCATTGATTGTGAACTTTGTCGAGCTTCTCTAGCTCGTGTACGTTGTTGATCCATTTCTTTTTCAAACGTTGCCATATCCACAGAGATGTTTTCTTGACTAGCTAATTCTTCTGTCAATTCAATTGGGAATCCATAAGTGTCGTATAATTTGAACGCATCTGAACCGTTAATTTCATTATTAGATGATTTAGCTTTAGCTAATAAATTATTCAAAATTGCTAAACCTTCTTGAAGTGTCTCATGGAAACGCTCTTCTTCTGATTTAATAACACGCTTAATAAAATCAGCTTTCTCTTTAACATTTGGATAATATGGCTCCATTATCTCTGCAACGATATCAACTAACTTATACATAAATGGTTCATTAATGTCGAGAGTTTGACTAAATCTGACTGCTCTACGTAGAAGTCGACGTAAAACGTAACCTCTTCCCTCATTCGCAGGTAAAGCGCCATCAGCAATTGCAAATGCAATTGTACGAATATGGTCCGCTATTACCTTAAAGGCAATATCATGCTCGTTGTTTACTAAATATTTTTTGCCAGCTACATTTTCTACTTCATTAATGATTGGCATAAATAAGTCTGTTTCATAATTTGTTCTTACGTTTTGAGAAACAGAGGCCATTCGTTCAAGCCCCATACCCGTATCAATATTTTTATTTGGTAATGGTGTATAAGTGTTGTCTTTATTATGGTTAAATTCACTAAATACTAAGTTCCAAACTTCTAAATATCTTTCATTTTCCCCACCTGGATACATCTCTTCTGATGGATCATCTTGGCCATATGCATCTCCACGATCATAGAAAATTTCAGTGTTAGGACCAGATGGACCCTCACCGATATCCCAGAAATTACCTTCTATTCTAATAATTCGACTTTCTTCTAATCCAATTTCATCATTCCAAATACGATAAGCTTCAGTATCTTCAGGATGAATAGTTACATATAATTTTTCAGGTTCCATGCCCATCCATTTTTCACTAGTTAAAAATTCCCACGCAAAGTGGATTGCTTCTTTTTTGAAATAATCACCAATTGAAAAGTTACCAAGCATTTCGAAAAATGTATGATGTCGTGCAGTAAATCCTACATTTTCAATATCATTTGTTCTAATTGCTTTTTGAGAATTGACTATTCTAGGCTTTCTTGGTGTTTCTCTACCATCGAAATATTTCTTTAAAGTTGCTACACCTGAATTTATCCATAATAATGTATCGTCATCAATTGGAACTAAGGGGGCTGAAGGTTCAACCATATGACCTTTTTCGACGAAGAAATCAATATATTTTTGACGAATTTCACTAGCCTTTAAATTTTTCATTTCCGACACTCCTATATCAACATATTTTATCTAAAAAACACAAAAAACGTTCATCCTCAAAAAAGGGACGAACGTTTTCGCGGTACCACCCTAGTTATAAACAATCTATCTTTAAGCTACAAAAATTATCGCTTGATAGAAAACATTTATCACTCAATTAAAATATAAAAACGACATGAAGTAGCGTTCAACAATATACATTGCACTTTTCACCAACCAGTACATCTCTATATAAGTTATAATTGCCTACTCATCTTCATGCGAACTTAAGATTATTTTAAGTATTTTCAAACTAAATGTCAACGCTCAGCAAAATCATAAGGAGAAACATCACCCATATTAATCATTGGATTGATTTGATATATAGTAGATTCACTTAAAATGATTTGATCATCTTTTGTATCTACGTCGTAAATTGTATCCATTGCCTCTTCATCTTTATTCACAGAAGTATTTGAAATTGTTACATCACTTTCTTTTTGATCTATATCAAAATATGACAAGATTAGCTCTTGCAATTGTGTATGTCGTATTTGTCCTTGCGTATTTAATCCAATTTCAAATGCGGTTGAATCTCCAAGTAATACTAATGATTGTTTAGCACGTGTAAGTCCTGTATAAAGTATTGGTCGCTGTAACATTCTAAAATACTGCTTAACGATAGGCATAATTACAATTGGAAATTCAGACCCTTGTGATTTATGAATAGATGTGCAATAAGCATGCGTTAATTCTAATAAATCTTGACGAGTGAAAGTAATCTCGTTACCTTCGAAATCAACAACCATAACATCTTTATTTAAAGCATTTTCTTTAGCCCAAAATATACCAACGATTATTCCTATGTCACCATTGAAGATATTATCATTAGGACGATTAACTAACTGAAGAACCTTGTCACCTTTACGAAACTTTATATCACCAAATTCAATTTCTCGTGTATCTTGTGCCTTGGGATTTAAAATATCTTGTAATACTTGATTTAATCTTTTAATACCTGCGTTACCTTTATACATAGGCGCCAAGACTTGAATATCACTCATATCATAACCTTTATTAACTGCACTTGAAACTACTTTTTCAACTACTGTAGGAATTTGATCGACATTACAACTTATAAAACTCCTATCATGATAACGCTTTGTAATATCTATTGGCTCACCATGTTTCATACGATGCGCTAAATCGATGATACTTGAACCATCTTGTTGACGATAAACTTCAGTTAGATTAACTCGCGGTATTGCCTTCGAATCAATAAGATCCTTAAAGATTTGACCTGGTCCAACTGAGGGTAATTGATCTTCATCACCGACTAAAATAATTTGTGCATCTAGTGGAACTGCACTTAAAAATTGGTGAAACAACCATGTATCTACCATAGACATTTCGTCAATAATTATGAGCTTTGCTTTAATTTCATTATCTAGAATGTCTTCTGGTTGTGTTTCTTGATTCCATCCAATTAGACGATGAATTGTCATTGCTTCTAACCCTGTAGATTCTTGCAATCTTTTAGATGCTCTACCTGTCGGAGCTGCCAGGACAATAGGATAGTCATCTTCTTGATAGTCTGAATAATTAAGAGAAAGACCATGTACCTCTGCATAAAGCTCAACGATTCCTTTGATTACTGTTGTTTTACCTGTACCAGGGCCACCGGTTAAAAGCATAATTTTAGAATTAATTGCAGTTTGTAAGGCCTCTTTTTGAGATGATGCATAAAGCACATTATTACTAGTCTCTATATCCCCTATATGTATCTGTAAATCAGATTGTTCTATTTCTTTTAGCTTATGTTTGTATGTTTTAATTCGATATAAATTTTGAACACTTTTGAGTTCGGAATAATAAAGACTAGGAATGGCGACTCGCTCATTATTTACAATAATTTTTTGTTCCTCATGTAATAATTCGAGAATATTTTCAAGCTGTTTTGAATCGATGCTATCACTGGAATGAGCATCCATTAGCATGTCTAATGTCACTTCAATTGCATAATCTAGTGATAAATAGGTGTGACCTTGTTTTATACATTCTTCTTCTAACGTATACAATAATCCTGCTTTCAATCGTTCTGGATCATTAAAACTAATGCCATTATTTCTAGCTAAAGTATCAGCTTTATTAAAACCAATTCCTTTAATATCATAAACGAGTTGATAAGGGTTATTTTCGAGCACGTTTAAAGTCTCGGCTTGGTAAAATTGATATATCGCCATTGATAATTTAGGTCCGAAGCCTAAATCATGTAATCGAATCATAATTTTTTCGGACTCTTGATTGGCGTTAATTTGATTAGCAATCTGATTTTGTTTCTTTTTCGGTAAATTTGAAACCTTCTCTAAAACTGATGCGTCTGCCATAATATCATTTATCGCATTTTCACCAAGTGTATTTACAATATTTTGAGCAGTTTTTTTACCTATACCTTTGAATAAGTCACTTGATAAATATGTAATTATAGCATCCTTAGTTTGAGGGACCTCTTTTTCAAAAGTGTCGGCTTTCAATTGCTTGCCATAACGTGGGTGCTCTACCACTTGTCCTTTAAAAGTGTATACATCTCCTTCCACAATATTTGGAAAGAACCCTACAACTGTTGGTAAATTACCAAATGATTCATTAGTCTCAATTGTATCCACTTTAATGACTGTATAGAAATTATTATTATTTTGAAATAAAATAGCATCTACAGTACCTTTAATCATTGAATAATCAAATAGTGTAGGGTCAGACATATTACTCCTCCTCATTCTTTATAGCTTCAAACGTTTTCTTAGCATGATGACTTAACAAATGATTTGGATCTATAGATATTGCCTTGTCAAAATAAGACATAGCTAAATCAAGATCTTCAGTATCCATGTAAGTGGCTAAACCAATATTATATAAAGCATCGACATGCTTTGAATCTATAGATAAAACAATTTTTAATTGATTTATAGCCTGGTTAAACATTTCTAAATGACATAGTGCCAAACCATATTGAAATTGAACTTCTGCATCTTGATTATTATCTAATTCTGCTGCAGTCATAAAGTAAGGTAAAGATTCTTTTGGTGCATCTAATTGGTTAAATGACATACCAATCATGTAATTAGTATCTATTTTATCCATATTGTATTTAGATGCCAATTGATATAGTTTAATAGCATCACGGTATTTACCTTGATCGTAATACAGATTGGCTAAATTGTAATACACTGCACCATTTTTATCATCTATCGTAATTGCACGTTGAAAGAAACGCTCAGCCTTTTCAATTTCATTAATATCAGCTAATACTATTCCTGCATTGATATAATTTTCAATGGTATTTGGTTTTTCTTCTATGTTTTGAAATAAAGCTTTTAAAGCATCTTCAAGTTGACCATTTTGAATCCACTCATAAATCGTATCTTGTTTCGTTATCATTATTCCACCCAATCCTAAAATTATCTTACGAGAAACGCTTTATTTTATAAAATAAAGATGTAGTAGTATTTGAGAGCAAGACATAAACAATGTTTTTCGAAAAAATATTTCCAGTCAATTACTGCCAATATATATTTGTAGCCTGAGGCATTGAATTATGTCCCAGGCTTTTAACAACTCCATCTTTTGTTTAATTAAACAACATAACTTAACTGACCTGTTGTTTTAAATACATCATTGATAGTTGCTCCACCTAGACAAACTTCTTCATCATAAAATACAACAGCTTGTCCCGGTGTGATAGCACGTACTGGTTCATCAAATGTAACGCGTAAAGCATTTTGACTTTCACGTTGAACAAACACCTTAGTATCTTTTTGACGATATCTAAATTTAGCAGTACATTCAAATCCGTTGTCCAAATCAACTGGATTTACGAAAGAAAAATCGGAAGCTATTAAATAATCACTATAGAGTGCATCATGATGGAAACCCTGTTCAACGTATAAAATATTGTCTTCTAAATTTTTACCTACAACGAACCATGGATCACCGTCTCCACCGATACCAAGTCCATGTCTTTGACCAATAGTGTAATACATTAATCCACTATGCATTCCCATTTTTTCGCCATTCAACGTACGCATTTCTCCAGCTTGAGCTGGTAAATATTGTGATAAGAATGTTTTGAAATTACGCTCTCCAATAAAACAGATGCCTGTAGAGTCTTTCTTTTTAGCTGTTGCTAAATCTTGCTCTTCTGCTATTTTACGAACTTCTTTTTTATCAATATTTCCAATTGGAAACATAACTTTAGACAATTGTTGTTGAGATAGTTGATTTAAGAAATAAGTTTGATCTTTATTATTATCTACACCTCGTAACATTTCTACATGGCCATCATCATGACGACGTATTCTTGCGTAATGTCCTGTTGCTACGTAATCTGCGCCCAATTTAAGTGCATGCTCTAGAAAAGCTTTAAACTTAATTTCTTTGTTACACATTACATCTGGATTAGGTGTACGACCTTTTTTATATTCATCTAAGAAATAAGTAAAGACTTTATCCCAATATTCTTGTTCGAAATTAACGGCATAATATGGAATACCAATTTGATTACATACTGCGATAACGTCATTATAGTCTTCTGTTGCAGTACAAACACCATTCTCATCAGTGTCATCCCAGTTTTTCATGAATATTCCAATAACATCATACCCTTGCTCTTTAAGCACATGAGCTGTGACTGAACTGTCAACACCGCCAGACATACCTACAACTACACGTATATCTTTATTAGACACATTTATTCCTCCTTAAATTTATGATATATTTTGTGAATTTCAGCTACGATATATTTTATTTCTTGATCAGTTGTTAATTCATTAAAGCTAAATCTTACTGAGTGTTTAGCACGTTCTTCATCTTCATACATTGCTGCTAAAACATGAGAAGGTGTTGTTGAACCAGCTGTACATGCTGAACCTGAAGATACATAAATGTTAGCTAGATCTAAAAGTGTTAGCATAGTTTCCACGTCTATGAATGGGAAATATAAATTTAGAATATGTCCTGTTGTATCAACCATAGAACCATTTACCTCAAAAGGAATCGCACGTTCTTGTAGGCTAACTAAGAATAATTCTTTTAATTGCATTAAATGTAAATTATTATTATCTCTATTCTTATGTGCTAATTCTAGTGCTTTTGTTAAACCAACAATTTGTGCTAAATTTTCTGTTCCTGCACGTCGTTTGGTTTCTTGTTCTCCTCCTAGTTGAGTGTACTCTATTGGGGTTTTATCTCTAACTAATAAGACACCTACACCTTTTGGACCGCCGAATTTATGTGCTGTCAAACTTAAAGTATCCATTTTAAAATCTTCAAAATTAACATCTAAATGTCCGATTGCTTGAACTGCATCTACATGCAATAATGCGTTTGACTCGCTAACAATATCTTCTATATCATACATAGGTTCAACAGTTCCAACTTCATTATTAACAAACATTATCGAAACTAAAATAGTGTCATTCGTTAATGCTTCTTTAAGTTGATCTAAATCTATTGCACCTGTATCATCTACATCTAAATAAGTGACATCATATCCTTCTTTTTCCAATTGTTCAAACACGTGTAAGACAGAATGATGTTCAATTTTAGTTGTAATAATGTGATTTCCAAGATGTTCATTTGCGTAAACTAATCCTTTAATGGCTGTATTATTTGATTCAGTCGCGCCACTTGTAAAAATGACTTCGCTAGGCTTAGCATTCAATAATTTAGCAACTGTTCTTCTTGATTCATCTAGAAAACGACGTGCATCTCTTCCTATAGAATGAATAGACGATGGATTACCAAAATGTGATTTATAAATTGTCATCATCTCTTCAATTACTTCCGGTTTGACAGGTGTAGTTGCAGCATAATCTGCATATACTTCCATTTTTAAGTACACTCCTCACAATATTATCAATGTTCCTATAATAGCACCTGAATAGAATTTTTTCTATATAGTTGTTTATAAACATAAATTTTTCCATTATTTAATATTTTAACACTCAATCACTTTAAAAATTAACCCCACATTAACTTATAAATATTTTTAAATGTACGATTAATTAAAGTATCAATATTTTTCACTAACATTATCGATTATGAGCATTTCAATATAAATTAAACTACATATCTTGTTAAACTAAACCATATTAATTTTATATGAGGAGATGAAAACTGTGGGTAATCTAAAGGTATCTGCATTAAATTTAGTTCCAATAAGAGAAGGTCAGAGTGATAAAGAAGCAATTGAGGATATGATTAGTTTAGCTCAAAAGTTAGATTCACTTAATTATGAAAGATACTGGATTGCAGAACACCATAACGCACCAAATTTAGTAAGTTCAGCAACTTCTCTATTGATTCAACATACACTTGAACATACGAAACGTATTAAAGTTGGTTCTGGAGGGATTATGTTACCAAACCATGCTCCTCTAATAGTTGCGGAGCAATTTGGAACAATGGAAACACTTTTCCCAAACAGAGTTAATCTAGGTTTAGGTAGAGCCCCAGGGACTGATATGATGACAGCTAGCGCATTGAGACGTGACCAGCATAATGGCGTCTATGAGTTTCCTGAAGAAGTTGAACAATTACAAACTTATTTTGGACCTGGAAATAAACAAGCTTATGTAAGAGCTTATCCCGCTGTAGGTAAAAATGTACCTTTATATATTCTTGGATCATCTACTGATTCAGCTCATTTAGCTGCACGTAAGGGATTACCTTATGTCTTTGCAGGACATTTTGCACCTCAGCAAATGAAAGAGGCAATTCAAATATATAAAGAACTATTTGAACCTTCTGACGTATTAGACAAGCCTTATATGATTGTATGCTTGAATGCGATAGTAGCTGAAAGTGATGAAGAAGCTGAATACTTGGCAAGCACATTAGCTCAAGTATTTATTGGTATTGCTCGTGGTAGAATGCAACCATTACAACCACCTACAAATGACTTACAAGCTCTTCTAACACCTAGAGAATTTGAAATGGCTAAACAAAGATTTAATGATTCGCTAATAGGTTCAGAGGAAACAGTTAAAGAGAAGTTGGAAGCATTTATAGAAGAATATGGTGAAATTGAAGAACTCATGGGAATCAGCTATATTTATGATCAAGAAAAGCAATTTGAATCATTCACTCGTTTACAGAATATTATTGAAAAATTGAATCAATAATCAATATTAAAATTTAATATTGATGGATAGCGAGAGAATTAATGCATAATTTGGAGTGGGATATTATTTAATCTCACTCCTTTTATTTGCTAATAAACATATAGGTTTTAATGCTAAAACAACATTAACTTTAATAAAAATGTTTTGAATTACTTAAATTGTAAATACTTCTTTTGATATAAAAAAGCGATAACATTTAATGTTATCGCTTGAAAACTAATTATTTATCATCTTTTTTGTCATCGTTGTTTTTGTCAGTATATTCATTGATTTTGTCTTTAACTTTATCAACTTGTTCGTTATCGCTATTTTTAAATTTTTCTGCTGCGTCTTTCGCTTTATCTATGAATCCCATAATGAAATTCTCCTTTCAAATTTAAGAATATTTTTATCGATCAAGTATCATGTTAATTCTGAGATACAAAATAAAGAATGTACCCTACTGTTGTAATTATTATTTACCACACACAATTGTATATAAACATATTTTTAAAATTAAATATAAAACATGTAACCATCAAGTTTATCATCAGTTTCTACATAGTCTGCTAGATATTTTAAAGTAGTATTATCTAATACTTCTCTAACAGCATCTCTCATTCTTAACCATAACTGTTTTTGTGCAGGTGGTTCTGATTCAATACTTTCGACTATCGTAATAGGACCTTCTAGTAAACGAATTATATCGCCTGCTTTAATTTCGTCAGCTGGTACTCTAAGTTGATAACCACCTTTGGCACCACGAACACTTCGAATTAAACCAGCATTTCTTAAAGGGCCAACTAATTGTTCGAGATATAAATCACTCAAACTGTTTTCTTCAGCAATTGACTTTAAAGATACGCATCCTTGCCCTTCTCTTTTAGCAAGAGAAATCATTAAAGTTAAGCCGTATCTCCCTTTCGTTGATATTTTCATAACATTACCTCACTTAATTCGAATAATATATAATACCATTCTAGCATTTTTTCAGTTAAGATAGTATTAGAAAGGTGTGAAAATAGTGACTACAGAACCTTTAGCTTCAAGAATGAGACCTACTAACATTGACGAAATCATTTCGCAGCAACATTTAGTAGGACCTAGAGGCATTATTAGACGAATGGTTGAAACCAAAAGATTATCATCAATGATATTTTATGGGCCACCAGGCATTGGTAAAACAAGCATTGCGAAAGCAATTTCTGGTAGCACTGATTATAAATTTAGACAATTAAATGCAGTTACAAATTCAAAAAAAGATATGCAAATGGTAGTCGAAGAAGCCAAAATGTCTGGTCAAGTCATTCTTTTATTAGATGAAATTCACCGGTTAGATAAAGCTAAACAAGATTTCTTATTACCACATTTAGAAAATGGTAAAATCGTCCTAATTGGTGCAACAACCTCAAATCCATATCATGCAATCAATCCAGCTATTCGCTCTAGAGCTCAAATATTCGAACTGTATTCATTAGATCATGATGATGTGCGACTCGCAATTAATAGAGCATTAAATGATTCTCAACGTGGCTTAGCTAATTATCATCCCAAAGTAGATGAAGATGCATTAGAATACTTTGCTACGCAAAGTCAAGGAGATGTTAGAAGTGCTTTAAATGCTCTTGAATTGGCTGTTTTAAGTGCTTCAGTTGAAAATGAAATTAGACATATTACTCTTCAAGATGCTAAAGATTGTTTGCAAAAAGGTGCTTTCGTAAGCGATAAAGATGGAGATATGCACTACGATGTTATGAGTGCTTTTCAAAAATCAATAAGAGGTAGTGATGTAAACGCTGCATTACACTATTTAGCAAGATTAATTGAAGCTGGCGATTTACCAACTATTGTAAGACGCTTATTAGTCATTAGTTATGAAGATGTGGGGTTGGCTTCACCTAATGCGGGACAACGTACGCTTGCAGCCATTCAATCGGCAGAGCGACTGGGGTTTCCTGAAGCGAGAATTCCTCTTAGTCAAGCTGTAATTGAGCTTTCCTTATCACCTAAATCCAACTCAGCGATCACTGCTATTGACAGTGCACTTAGTGACATACGTAAAGGTAATATTGGCCAAATTCCTGACCATTTACGAGATGGACATTATGCTGGGGCTAAAGATTTAGGTCGTGCCATAGGTTATAAGTACCCTCATAACTATGAAAATGGATACGTCATTCAACAATACTTGCCAGATAAACTCAAAAATAAAATTTATTATGAGCCTAAAACAACATCAAAAAGTGAACAACAATTTAAAACTATTTATGATAATTTAAGAAACAAAAACTAAAAAAGATTATGAAACAATTAGCCATTCTAAATGACTTTTAAATGGCTCTATAATAAATTGGACTGATGACTAAA
>NZ_KV801104.1:0-29908 GCF_001810405.1 Staphylococcus sp. HMSC069D12 | reverse complement strand
TTTAGTCATCAGTCCAATTTATTATAGAGCCATTAATTTGGAGTTACGACGAATTCAAAAGGAATTCCGTCCTAACTCCTTTTTTATTTAATTTAAGCTCATTCAGCCTTCAATATAGACACAAAAGTTATTCACTAGTGGGATAACTCTAAATAATATATCATCAAGCTAAAATGGCCTTTAAAATTAAAAATCAGGCTATTCTCTATACAACCTCATTTGTAATCTTCAATTTTCTTTAAAAAAGCCGCTTCAAATTGAAAAATATAACTAATTTTCCTACTAAAATTAAATATGTAAAAAGATATTGTAAAGTAAACGGTTTCACATTCCATTTTAAATGAAATTTAAACCTAAAAAAGGTATAATATATTAATGACACATAAAGAAACGGAGTGATTATTTTGGTTCAAGAAGTAGTAGTTGAAGGCGATATTACGTTAGGCCAATTTCTTAAAACGGAAGGCATTATTGAATCAGGTGGACAAGCTAAATGGTTCTTACAAGATGTTGAAGTTCTAATTAATGGCGAGCGCGAAACACGTCGTGGTAAAAAACTAGCTAACCAAGATCGAATTGATTTCCCAGATATCCCTGAAATTGATTCTGTAATCATTATTCATCAAGGTGAACAATGAAACTTAAAACACTCCAATTAGAAAATTATCGTAACTATGAAGAAGTTACGCTCGAATGTCATCCTGATGTGAATATTCTGATCGGAGAAAATGCACAAGGGAAGACGAATTTGCTTGAATCAATTTACACATTAGCTTTAGCCAAAAGTCATCGTACATCGAATGATAAGGAGCTTATACGGTTTAACTCAGAGTATGCTAAAATAGAGGGTGTACTAAATTATAGACATGGAACGATGCCACTAACGATGTTTATAACTAAAAAAGGTAAACAAGTAAAAGTGAACCACTTAGAACAAAGTCGACTAACTCAGTATGTTGGACATCTTAACGTGGTTCTTTTTGCGCCAGAAGATTTAAATATTGTTAAAGGATCCCCTCAGATACGAAGACGCTTTATTGATATGGAATTAGGTCAGATATCTGCAGTATATTTAAATGATTTGGCTCAATACCAGCGTATTCTCAAACAGAAGAATAATTACTTAAAGCAACTGCAATTGGGCCAGAAGCAAGACACTACAATGTTAGAAGTCTTAAACCAACAATTTGCACAATATGCTTTAAATGTAACGTTGAGACGAGAGCATTTCATCAAAGAATTAGAATCATTGGCTAAACCGATTCATGCAGGTATCACGAATGAGAGAGAAACGTTGTCATTAACTTATTTACCAAGTATTAAACTCAGTGATATGAGCAAAGGTGAACAGACGTTATTGGACGAAGTGATTACGCTATTGAATGACAATATTAAGCGAGAAATGGATAGAGGCGTCTGTTTATTTGGACCACATAGAGATGATTTAGGCTTTAATGTAAATGATATGGATGCACAAACATATGGATCTCAAGGGCAGCAACGTACGACTGCATTATCCATTAAATTAGCAGAAATAGAGTTAATGAATATTGAAGTTGGAGAATATCCAATCTTATTATTGGATGATGTGTTAAGCGAATTAGATGATTCTCGACAAACACATCTATTAAGCACGATTCAACATAAAGTACAAACCTTTGTAACAACAACATCTGTAGACGGCATAGATCATGAAATTATGAATAATGCTAAGCTTTATCGAATCAATCAAGGTGAAATTATAAAGTAATAGAAAGTGATGGTGAATACATTGTCAGATGTAAACAACACAGATAACTATGGTGCTGGACAGATACAGGTATTAGAAGGGTTAGAAGCCGTTCGTAAAAGACCTGGTATGTATATAGGGTCAACTTCAGAAAGAGGTTTGCACCACTTAGTATGGGAAATCGTGGATAACAGTATCGACGAGGCACTTGCTGGTTATGCAAATCAAATCGAAGTTATTATTGAAAAAGACAATTGGATTAAAGTAACTGACAATGGTCGAGGCATTCCTGTTGATATTCAAGAAAAAATGGGCCGTCCAGCAGTTGAAGTTATCTTAACTGTACTGCATGCTGGTGGTAAATTCGGCGGTGGCGGTTATAAAGTATCTGGTGGTCTACATGGTGTAGGTTCTTCAGTTGTTAACGCATTGTCTGAAGAATTAGAGGTATACGTTCATCGTAACGATACTATCTATCATCAAGCATATAAAAAAGGTGTACCTCAATTTGATCTTAAAGAAGTAGGTAGCACTGATAAAACAGGTACAGTCATTCGCTTTAAAGCAGATAGTGAGATATTCACTGAAACAACTGTTTATAACTATGAAACGCTACAAAAGCGTATTAGAGAGCTTGCATTCTTGAACAAAGGTATTTCAATCACTTTAAGAGATGAGCGTGAAGATGTAGAGCAACGCGAAGATACATATTACTATGAAGGCGGTATTAAATCTTACGTTGAACTATTAAACGAAAATAAAGAGCCTATTCATGAAGAACCTATTTATATTCATCAAACTAAAGATGATGTAGAAATAGAAATCGCTATGCAATATAACAGCGGTTATGCAACAAACTTATTATCTTATGCGAATAATATTCATACTTATGAAGGTGGTACGCATGAAGATGGTTTCAAACGTGCCTTAACGCGTATATTAAATAGCTATGGAACACAAAGTAAGATTATTAAAGACGATAAAGAAAGATTGTCTGGCGAAGATACACGTGAAGGTTTAACAGCCGTCGTATCAATTAAACACGGTGATCCTCAATTCGAAGGACAAACTAAAACGAAATTAGGTAACTCTGAAGTACGTCAAATTGTTGATAGATTGTTTGCCGAGCATTTTGAACGTTTCTTATATGAACATCCAAATGTTGCACGCATCGTTGTGGAAAAAGGAATTATGGCATCACGTGCACGTGTCGCAGCAAAGAAAGCACGTGAAGTGACACGTCGTAAATCAGCTTTAGAAATTTCAAGCTTACCAGGTAAACTTGCAGACTGTTCAAGTAAGAAACCTGAAGAAAGTGAAATCTTCCTAGTAGAGGGTGACTCTGCCGGGGGGTCTACAAAAGAAGGTCGTGACTCTAAAACACAAGCTATCTTGCCGTTAAGAGGTAAAATCTTAAACGTTGAAAAAGCACGTTTAGACCGTATTCTTAACAATAATGAAATACGTCAAATGATTACAGCCTTTGGTACTGGTATTGGTGGCGAGTTCGATATCTCTAAAGCACGTTATCATAAAATTGTAATCATGACAGATGCTGATGTGGATGGCGCGCATATTAGAACTTTATTACTAACGTTCTTCTATCGTTTCATGAGACCACTAATCGAAGCGGGATATGTGTATATTGCACAACCGCCATTGTATAAATTAGCACAAGGCAAACAAAAATATTATGTATTTAATGATCGTGAACTTGATAAATTGAAATCAGAATTAAGCCCTACACCTAAATGGCAAATATCACGTTATAAAGGTTTAGGAGAAATGAATGCGGATCAATTATGGGAAACGACTATGAATCCTGAAAACCGTATGATGTTACAAGTTAAATTAGAAGATGCGATTGAAGCGGACCAAACATTTGAAATGTTAATGGGTGATGTAGTTGAAAATCGTAGACAATTTATCGAAGACAATGCAGTATATGCGAACTTAGATTTCTAAGTTAACGTCTAGTATTGAAAATCTTAAAGACTGTACAGCATAATGGCTTGCAGTCTTGCTATTTTAAGTGAATTGATTATAGAAGGAGGATATCTTGATGGCTGACTTACCTCAATCAAGAATAAATGAACGAAATATAACCAGCGAGATGCGCGAATCATTCTTAGACTATGCAATGAGCGTTATCGTTTCACGTGCGTTACCTGATGTACGTGATGGTTTAAAACCTGTACACCGTCGTATCTTATATGGCTTAAATGAACAAGGTATGACCCCTGATAAACCATATAAAAAATCAGCACGTATCGTTGGGGATGTAATGGGTAAATATCACCCTCACGGAGACTCATCAATCTATGATGCCATGGTCAGAATGGCACAAACATTCAGTTATCGTTATCCACTTGTCGATGGTCAAGGTAACTTTGGTTCAATGGACGGCGATGGTGCCGCTGCCATGCGTTATACTGAAGCGAAGATGACTAAGATTACGTTAGAATTACTGCGTGATATTAACAAAGATACAATCGATTTTCTAGATAACTATGATGGTACTGAAAGAGAGCCGGAAGTCTTACCTTCTCGTTTCCCTAACTTATTAGTTAATGGTGCATCAGGTATCGCTGTAGGTATGGCAACAAATATTCCTCCTCACAATTTAACCGAAGTCATCAACGGTGTTTTACATTTAAGTAAGAATCCAGATGTAACGATTGCAGAGCTTATGGAAGATATTCAAGGCCCTGATTTTCCAACAGCTGGTTTAATTCTAGGGAAAAGTGGCATCCGACGTGCTTATGAAACAGGTCGAGGATCAATTCAAATGCGTGCACGTGCGGAAATTGAAGAGCGAGGTGGCGGTCGCCAACGTATCGTAGTGACTCAAATCCCGTATCAAGTTAATAAAGCGCGTATGATTGAGAAGATTGCAGAACTTGTTCGTGAAAAGAAAATTGAAGGTATTACTGATTTACGTGATGAAACAAGTTTACGTACTGGCGTTAGAGTAGTAATCGATGTTCGTAAAGATGCAAATGCCAATGTTATTTTAAACAATTTATATAAACAGACGCCATTACAAACTTCATTTGGTGTTAATATGATTGCACTTGTTAATGGACGTCCAAAATTAATCAATTTAAAACAAGCTTTAGTTGAATATTTAGAACATCAAAAGACAGTTGTACGTCGTCGTACTGAATACAACTTGAAAAAAGCGAAAGACCGAGCACATATCTTAGAAGGTTTACGTATAGCGTTAGATCATATCGATGAGATTATTACGACAATTCGTGAATCAGAAACAGATAAAGTCGCTATGGAAACATTGCAAGAGCGTTTTAAATTGTCTGAACGTCAAGCGCAAGCTATTTTAGATATGCGTTTGAGACGTTTAACTGGTTTAGAACGAGATAAAATTGAAAATGAATACAACGAATTACTCGGTTATATTTCTGAACTTGAAGAAATCTTAGCCGATGACGAAGTTTTACTTCAATTAGTTCGTGATGAGTTAACTGATATTAAAGAACGTTTTGGTGACGAACGTCGTACAGAAATTCAATTAGGTGGCTTAGATGATTTAGAAGATGAAGATTTAATTCCTGAAGAACAAATCGTCATCACATTGAGCCATAATAATTATATTAAACGTTTACCAGTTTCAACGTATCGTTCACAACACCGTGGCGGACGCGGTGTTCAAGGTATGAATACATTGGAAGAAGATTTCGTAAGTCAACTTGTAACGTTAAGTACACATGACCACGTTCTATTCTTCACGAATAAAGGCCGTGTTTATAAACTTAAAGGATACGAAGTTCCAGAATTATCTCGCCAATCTAAAGGTATTCCAGTCATTAATGCGATTGAATTAGATAATGATGAAACAATCAGTACGATGATTGCTGTTAGAAACCTTGAAGATGAAGATAGTTACTTAGTATTTGCAACTAAAAATGGTATTGTGAAACGTTCTGCTTTAAGCAATTTCTCACATATCAATAAGAACGGTAAGATTGCGATTGGATTCAAAGAAGACGATGAATTAATTGCAGTACGTCTTACAGATGGTAACCAAGATATCTTAATTGGAACATCCCATGCTTCATTAATTAGATTTGCAGAAACAAGTTTACGTCCATTAGGTCGTACTGCTGCAGGTGTAAGAGGTATCTCATTACGTGAAGATGATGTCGTTGTAGGTCTAGATGTTGCCCATGCCGATAGCGAAGATGAAGTGCTAGTCGTCACTGAAAATGGTTATGGTAAACGTACGCCAGTGAGTGAATATCGCTTATCAAATCGTGGAGGTAAAGGTATCAAGACTGCGAAGATTACTGAACGTAATGGTAATATCGTTTGTATCACAACTGTTAATGGCGAAGAAGACTTAATGATTGTTACAAATAGTGGTGTTATCATTCGTTTAGAAGTAGATGATATTTCTCAAAATGGTCGCGCAGCTCAAGGTGTTCGCTTAATGAAATTAGGCGATGATCAATTTGTATCAACAGTTGCTAAAGTTATTGATAAAACAGAAGATGAAGATGCGACTGAGGCTGCTCAAACTGAAAATGGTGAATCAAATGCAGAAAGTACAGAAAGTTCTAGTGAAGAAGTAATTGATGATGATACACCAGGTAACGCACTTCATACTGAAGCGGAAGAAGAGACTACAGTTTCATCTGATGAAGATGCAACAGATGAACGTATTGAAGTTAGACAAGACTTCATGGATCGTGTAAATGAAGACATTGAAAATGCATCTAACAATGATGAAGATGACGAAAACTAAAGAATAGAAGGTTAATCAATAATAGAAAGTTACAACAATATTGATTTCTTCAACAAATAAGACTTCCCTAATACCAGGGAAGTCTTATTTTTATAGCTTATTTAGTTTTCTAATTCTTTCATAACGTATGGAATTTCACTAATTAAACGTGAAGGTGGTACGACATACATAGATTCAGATAATTTTTCTCCAATATAACTATGTGTATAAGTTGCGCTAGTTATCGCATCTCTAAAATCATCAAATTGTCCAACAAAGCTTGTAATCATACCAGCTAACGTATCTCCCATGCCACCAGTCGCCATTGCCGGTGTACCAATGCCAAGTCTATATTCTTTGTCTTTGAAGAATATTTCAGTACCGTGTTTTTTCAGTACAACTGCAGCACCTAACTTATCTACAGCTTCTCTATTACGTTCATAAGTTTGTTCTTCAATAGGGATACCACTCAAACGTTCCCATTCCTTTTGATGTGGCGTGAAGATAACACGGCAAGTTGGGATATCAGGTTTTAATTTACTAAATATCGTTATAGCATCACCATCAACAATTAAGTTTTGATGTGGCTGAATATTTTGTAGTAAAAATGTAATTGCGTTATTACCTTTGAAATCGACACCTAAGCCTGGCCCAATTAAAATACTATCAGTGTTCTCAATCATTTTAGTTAACATTTTAGTGTCGTTAATATCGATAACCATCGCTTCTGGGCAACGAGAATGAAGTGCAGCATGATTTGTAGGATGTGTAGCTACTGTAATTAATCCACTCCCACTATAAACACATGCACGCGCAGCCAACATGATTGCTCCCCCTAAATTGGCACTCCCACCTATAAGTAAAATCTTTCCATAGTCACCTTTATGTGTCTCTTCTTTTCTTTTTGGAATATTAACTGTTGTTAATGTTTCCATGAATTAAACCCTCCCTTGAAGACGTTTCGAACGTATAATACTAAATTGTAAAAATGTGATTATTGTCAATTCTATATATAACTCAAATTTTAAGTGACGATGAGATGCGTAGCGAAAGCATCAAAAACTAACTCGCCTGTTGAGTTTTAAATTTGAATGTTTGTTTATGACCTTTTTAAATACAATAGAAAATATTATACCTGTGAATGACTTTCGTCAACACTATTATGAAGATTATTTTGTAATGAATGATGGGAAGTGATTATGTTGGTTAATAGAGGGTGTTTACGACTAGCATGAATATAATATTATTTACAATTTACTTGCTAATTATAAAGGAGTTTGCTATATTAAAAATAACTTAATAAGTTATTGTTCGTGGGACAAGTAACATAATTAATTAATTTCAGAGAGCTTGTGTTGAGTGTGAACAAGTAATTGATTGTTATGCGAATCTACCTACAATTGTGAACAACCGGTAATAACCGTTATTTTAAGGAAAGTGCAATTTGATACATATGTAGTGTTAAATTGTTAAATAGGGTGGCAACGCGTAGACCACGTCCCTTGTAAAGGGGATGTGGTCTTTTTTTATTGAAAATACGCATGTTATCCGAAATTAAATTTTTCAAAAATTGGGAAGGATGAGTATTACATGTTAGACATTAGACTATTCAGAGAACAAGCAAACACAGTTAAGAGCAAAATTGAACTACGTGGAGATGATCCTAAAGTAGTTGACGAAGTATTAGAATTAGATAATGAACGTCGTCAATTAATCGGTAAAACTGAAGAAATGAAAGCACGTCGTAACAAAGTAAGTGAAGAAATCGCTGAAAAGAAACGTAACAAAGAAAATGCAGACGACGTTATCAAAGAAATGCGTGAACTTGGTGACGAAATCAAAGAAAACGACGCTAAACTTAACGAAGTGGATAATAAAGTTAGAGATATCTTAATTCGTATCCCTAACCTAATTGCTGAAGATGTACCACAAGGGGATTCTGATGAAGAAAACGTTGAAGTTAAAAAATGGGGTACACCTCGTGAATTTGACTTTGAACCAAAAGCACACTGGGACTTAGTAGAAGAATTAAAAATGGCAGACTTTGAACGTGCTGCAAAAATTTCAGGTGCGCGTTTCGTATACTTAACTAAAGATGGTGCATTATTAGAACGTGCATTAATGAACTACATGCTTACTAAACATACAACGCAACACGGTTATACTGAAATGATGACACCTCAATTAGTTAATGCAGATACAATGTTTGGTACTGGTCAATTACCTAAATTTGAAGAAGATTTATTCAAAGTTGAAAAAGAAGGTTTATACACAATTCCAACTGCAGAAGTTCCATTAACAAACTTCTATAGAGATGAAATCATCCAACCAGGCGTATTACCAGAAAAATTCACTGCTCAAACAGCTTGTTTCCGTAGTGAAGCAGGATCAGCTGGTAGAGATACAAGAGGTTTAATCCGTTTACACCAATTCGACAAAGTTGAAATGGTTCGTATCGAAAAACCTGAAGATTCTTGGGACGCTTTAGAAGATATGACACAAAATGCTGAAGCAATTCTTGAAGAATTAGGTTTACCATATCGTCGTGTTATCTTATGTACTGGCGACATCGGTTTCAGTGCTAGTAAAACATACGACTTAGAAGTATGGTTACCAAGTTATGACAACTATAAAGAAATTAGTTCTTGCTCAAACTGTACTGATTTCCAAGCGCGTCGTGCTAACATCCGCTTTAAACGTGATGCCGCTTCTAAACCAGAATTAGCACATACTTTAAATGGTAGTGGACTTGCTGTAGGTCGTACATTTGCAGCTATCGTTGAAAACTATCAAAATGCAGATGGTTCAATAACAATTCCAGAAGCATTAGTACCATTCATGGGTGGTAAAACTGAAATCCGTCCAGTAAACGACTAATTCATTAGTTAGTAAGAAGTACAGATTAAAATAAATATGTTAAGGCTATATCGCAAATTCGTAGTAGCTTACTAAACTGAGAAAATGCTCTTACCGAGCTTTTCTCAGTTTTTTTCGTCCTTACATATGAGATTCTAATATATTAAATTTAGTCCATCTCCTCTTAGTATATTTCTAATAATTAATTGCATAAAATTCCACTTTTTCTTAATAAAGGGATGAAGTGAAAAGGCTAATTTAGACTACTTTTTAAGAGATAAATAAACCGTTGTCTACAAAAATAGACACATTTAAAATCCTTTCAAATCAACACTTCTAAGTAGTCGTTCAGTCTAACGTCACACAACCCTGCGTCTAATGTTGTTGCCACTCTAGCATCCGTATATTAGACTGAAAATATTAGTATATTACTTTATAAAATTAATAAGAATAAAGGAGGTTACAAAGATGCCATCACATGTGACATTTAAACAGGGCGTTAAAGAATGTATACCTACTTTATTAGGCTACGTTGGAATTGGACTATCATTTGGAATAGTGGCGGCTTCACAACACTTTAGTATCATCGAAATACTATTATTATGTTTGCTTGTGTATGCTGGTGCAGCACAATTTATTATATGTGCGCTTGTGGCTACTGGAACACCGATTTCTGCCATTGTCCTTACAACATTGATTGTCAATTCACGTTTCTTCCTACTTTCAATGACGTTAGCACCTAATTATAAAGATTATGGTATTTGGAATCGACTAGGCTTATCTTCAATTTTGACAGATGAAACCTTTGGCGTTGCAATCACGCCTCATTTAAAAGGGGAGAAGATAAACGATCGTTGGTTACATGGATTGAATCTAACTGCATATTCATTTTGGGCACTAGCAAGTATTGTTGGTGCGTTACTCGGTAAATACATATCTAATCCAGATATGTTAGGTCTCGATTTTGCGATTACCGCGATGTTTATCTTTTTAACAATGGCACAATTTGAATCAATCACTTCATCTAAACTTAAAATTTACATAGTACTTATCGTATTTGTCATCGTGATGATGCTCAGTTTAAGCTGGTTCATGCCGTCATACGTCGCAATTTTAATTGCATCTATGTTAGCAGCAACATTAGGGGTGGTGATGGATAAATGACAACATCTTGGCACATGTTTATATTAATCGTGTTGTGTGGACTTGTAACTTTAATTATTCGAGTAGTCCCATTCTTAATGATTTCACGTATTCAACTTTCAGAAACGGTAATTAAATGGTTATCGTTTATACCAATTACATTATTTACAGCACTTATCTTAGATGGCATTATCGAGCAACAAGAGGGCGTAGCAGGATATACACTCAATATCCCATTTGTTTTAGTAACAATTCCGACTGTTTTTGTTGCACTTTTTACACGAAGTCTTACGACAACAATATTAGTGGGTATTGTTCTTATAGCAGGTTTACGTTTCTTCTTTTAGAAAAGGCAGAACCCAACAACTAACAATTGAAATTGGTTATACAATTAGATAAAATAAAAGTCTAGAACGTAAATGGTACATTGATACTATTTTATAAATACGCAGTAAATGAATAGAGTTAAAAAACTTATTAAGAGAAGTGGAGGGACACGGCCCTGAGAAACTTCAGCAACCGGCGATGCATACGCACGGTGCTACTACCAACGAGATACTCGAATGATAAGTAATGGAGACAAATCGCCTCATACTTTAATAATAGAGTATAGGCGATTTTTTATTTAAAAGGAGGTAACCGCATGACCAATTACACAGTAGAAACATTAAATTTAGGAACCTTTACAACTGAATCAGGTGAAATGATTGATAATTTACAATTGCGTTATGAGCATGTAGGCTATGCTGGTCAACCGCTTGTTGTAGTGTGTCACGCACTTACTGGTAATCATCTAACATATGGCACAGATGACGAGCCTGGTTGGTGGCGTGAAATTATAGACGGTGGTTATATGCCGATTTATGATTATCAATTTCTAACGTTTAATGTTATTGGTAGTCCCTTTGGTTCAAGTTCTCCTTTAACTAATCCAAATTTTCCAAAGCATTTAACTTTGAGAGATATTGTAAAAGCTATTGAATTGGGCATACGCGCACTTGGCTTCGACAAGATTAATATTTTAATTGGTGGTAGTCTAGGTGGCATGCAAGTCATGGAGCTTCTATATAATCAACAATTTGAAGTGGATAAGGCGGTTATTCTAGCAGCAACTGATAAGACGTCGTCATATAGTCGTGCTTTCAATGAAATTGCACGAGAAGCGATTCATCTTGGTGGCAAAGAAGGTCTTAGTATTGCACGACAATTAGGCTTTCTAACGTATCGTTCATCTAAAAGTTATGACCAACGCTTTTCACCAGATGAAGTGGTGAGTTATCAACGACATCAAGGTAATAAATTTAAAGAAACGTATGATTTGTCATGTTATTTAACAATGCTAAATGTTTTAGATAGCCATAATGTTGATCGCGGACGTACGAATGTAGATGATGTTTATCAATCTCTAGATACTAAGGTCTTAACAATGGGATTTACGGATGATTTATTATATCCAGATGATCAAGTGAGGGCAGTAGGGGAGCGATTTAAATATCATCGTCATTTCTTTGTTCCAGACAATGTAGGTCATGATGGCTTTTTATTAAATTTTAATGATTGGGCACCTAACTTGTATCATTTTCTTAAAGTAACGAAATTTAAGCGAAAATAGACGAAGCGGGTAGGTCGCTATGGAAGTAAAAACACATTGTTACAGTCTTATGCTATACCTCAATCTTCACAATTTGTTTTAATTTTGCTTAGAGGTTAAAATAGAAGTTATAGTCAAAATAGTATAGGAGTGGCGAATTTGTTTTCAAAAGTACATCCTAAAGCAACAATTATAGGAACAATTGCACTTGTTATGGTTGCTTTAGTTACGTATGTATTACCAGTACTTGGATTAATTCTATGTTTATTCGCTACAATTCCAGGTATTATTTTATGGAATAAGTCTATTCCATCATTTGGAATTGGAGCTTTGATCACAGTTATTCTTACCACATTGTTGGGTAATACATTTGTATTAAGTGCCATGATTTTAGTTTTAATACTTAGCTTTATTATTGGCCAATTATTGAAAGAACGTGCCTCTAAAGAACGCATCTTATTTATAGCTACAACATATTTAAGTATATTTACTTTAGTCGCATTTATGTTATTACAAACGTTTAAAAAGATACCTAGCGCTACGACATTAATTAAGCCTTTTAAAGATACAATGCATAATGCTGTTGTAACATCAGGTGTTGAAGCAGATTATAAAACAATCTTAGAAGAAGGCTTCCGTCAAATGGCAGTTCAACTTCCAAGTTTTATTATCATTACGGTCTTTATTTTAGTCTTAATTAACTTAATTATTACATTTCCAATTCTTCGTAAATTTAAAGTAGCTACACCAATTTTTAAACCTTTATTTGCTTGGCAGCTTAACCGTTCATTACTATGGGTATATATGGTTGTTTTACTTTGTGTAATGTTCGCTACTGAACCAAGTACTTTCCAAAGTATCGTGTTAAATTTCGAAGTTGTGTTATCATTACTGATGTATATCCAAGGATTGAGTGTAATTCATTTCTTTGGTAAAGCAAAACGTATACCAAACGCTGTAACGATATTGCTGATGGTTGTGGGGACAATTATTACACCAGCAACACATATCATTGCATTACTTGGCGTACTTGATTTAGGAATTAATTTAAAACGAATGATTAAAAAATGACTTTAAAAAGTGAATAGAGGTGGAATAATGAACCGTCAATCCACTAAGAAGGCGCTACTGATACCATTTATTTTAATGGTACTCACTTCGATTGCACTTGTAGTTGTATGGTTTATCTTTAAACCATTAGTCGCTACAATTGCAGCAGCTATTTTAGTCGTGATGATTATTATTAGCATCGTGTTAGTCAGACAAGCCTTATTGAAAATGGATAATTATGTGGATAACTTAAGTGGTCACATCTCGGCTGGAAGCAACAGAGCAATTAAACGATTACCTATTGGTATGGTCGTGCTTGATGCTGATGACCATATTGAATGGATTAACCAGTACATGTCTGAACACTTAGAAACGAATGTCATCTCAGAACCAGTCAATGAAGTTTTTCCGAATATTTTAAAGCAGCTTGAAAAGGTACAAGAAGTTGAAATCGAACATGGTCAATATCATTACCACGTTCGTCATTCAGAAGAAGAAAGTTGTTTATATTTCTTTGATATTACAGATGAAGTACAAACTAATGAGTTATATGAAGAATCAAAACCAATCATCGCAACGTTATTCTTAGATAACTACGATGAAATTACACAAAATATGAACGACACGCAACGTTCTGAAATCAACTCAATGGTAACGCGAGTGATTAGTCGTTGGGCATCAGAATACAATATTTACTTTAAACGATATAATTCTGACCAGTTCGTAGCGTATTTAAATCAAAAAATATTAGCCGAGATCGAAGAATCTAACTTTGAAATCCTTAGCCAATTACGTGAAAAGAGTGTCGGTTACCGTGCTCAACTAACGCTAAGTATCGGTGTCGGAGAAGGTACGGAGAACTTAATCGATCTTGGTGAATTATCACAATCTGGTCTAGATTTAGCATTAGGTCGTGGTGGTGACCAAGTAGCTATCAAGAATATGAACGGAAACGTGCGATTCTATGGCGGTAAGACTGACCCGATGGAAAAACGTACACGTGTAAGAGCGCGTGTTATTTCTCACGCATTAAAGGATATCTTAACTGAAGGCGATAAAGTTATCATTATGGGACATAAACGTCCTGACTTAGATGCTATAGGTGCGGCAATTGGGGTTTCAAGATTCGCATTAATGAATAATTTAGAAGCTTATGTTGTCTTAAACGAGGAAGATATTGATCCAACGTTACGCCGAGTGATGGATGAAATCGATAAGAAACCTGAGCTGAAAGAACGATTTGTTACATCAGATGAAGCATGGGATATGATGACATCTAAATCTACAATTGTCGTTGTGGATACGCATAAACCAGAAATGGTATTGGATGAGAATATTCTAAATAAAGCTAATCGTAAAGTTGTGATTGACCATCATAGACGAGGAGAAAGCTTTATTTCTAACCCATTATTAGTATATATGGAACCTTATGCAAGTTCGACTGCAGAACTTGTAACAGAATTATTAGAATATCAACCAACTGAACAACGTTTAACACGTTTAGAATCTACTGTTATGTATGCAGGTATCATTGTTGATACACGTAACTTCACATTGCGTACAGGTTCTAGAACGTTTGACGCGGCAAGCTATTTACGTGCCCATGGTGCAGATACGATATTAACGCAACACTTCTTAAAAGATGATGTCGATACGTATATCAATCGTTCAGAACTTATTCGAACAGTTGAAGTTCAAGATAATGGCATTGCAATTGCCCATGGTTCTAACGAAAAAATTTATCATCCTGTTACAGTTGCACAAGCTGCGGATGAGTTGTTAAGTTTAGAAGGTATAGAAGCTTCTTATGTAGTAGCTAAACGTGAAGATAACTTAATCGGTATTTCGGCACGTTCATTAGGCTCTATTAATGTTCAATTAACGATGGAAGCCTTAGGTGGCGGTGGTCACTTAACTAACGCTGCAACACAATTGAAAGGATTATCAATTGAAGAAGCGATTGAACAATTACAACAAGCAATTACAGAACAAATGAGTAGGAGTGAAGACGCATGAAAGTAATTTTCACACAAGATGTTAAAGGTAAAGGTAAAAAAGGCGAAATTAAAGATGTACCAGTAGGGTATGCAAATAACTTTTTAATTAAAAATAATTATGCTGTTGAAGCAACTCCAGGTAATTTGAAACAATTGGAACAACAAAATAAACGTGCTGAAGCAGATAGACAAAAAGAAATTGATGACGCTAAAGCCTTAAAATCAAAATTAGAAGAAGTTGAAGTTGAAGTGAGTGCTAAAACTGGTGAAGGAGGCAAATTGTTTGGTTCTGTAAGTACTAAACAAATTGCTGAAGCACTTAAAACACAACATGATATTAAAATTGATAAACGTAAAATGGATTTACCTCAAGGTATCCATGCATTAGGTTATACAAATGTACCTGTTAAATTAGACAAAGAAGTTGAAGGTACAATCCGTGTTCACACTGTAGAGAAGTAAGAAGCGGGTAAAGTAGTTCTTTGATTATAATCATTAGAACTACTTACTTAAGTGCTAAAGCACTTAAGTTCATTAAAAATTGTGTATTTGAGCGTCATTCAACTACGCTACGTGAACTAATGACTAAAAATTTTCAAATAACAATGTTGCACTATGATTTGTGAAAATTAAGATGGATTTAGAGGTGTAATGATTAATGGATAATATGTATGAGCAAAAGCAAATGCCACATAATAATGAAGCTGAACAATCTGTCTTAGGTGCAATTATTTTAGATCCACAATTGATTAATTCGACTCAGGAAGTGCTCCTTCCTGAGTCCTTTTATAGAGGTGCCCACCAACACATCTTCAGAGCAATGATGAACTTAAATGAAGATGGTGATGAAATTGATGTCGTAACGTTAATGGATCAATTAACGAAAGAAGGTACATTAAGCGAGGCTGGTGGTCCTCAGTATTTAGCGGAACTCTCAAATAATGTACCTACGACACGTAACATTCAGTATTATACTAATATCGTCGCAAACCATGCATTAAAACGCAGATTAATTCAAACTGCGGATAGTATTGCCAACGATGGTTATGATAATGAACTTGAATTAGATGCGATATTAAGTGATGCCGAGCGACGTATTCTTGAATTATCCTCTAATCGTCAAAGTGATGGATTTAAGGATATTAGAGATGTATTAGGACAAGTTTATGAAACAGCTGAAGAGCTCGACCAAAATAGTGGTCAAACTCCGGGTATTCCTACGGGTTATCGTGATTTAGACCAAATGACAGCTGGATTTAACAGAAATGACTTAATTATCTTAGCTGCTCGTCCTTCAGTAGGTAAGACTGCCTTCGCTCTTAACATTGCTCAAAAGGTAGCGACACATGAAGGTAATTATACTGTCGGCATTTTCTCACTTGAGATGGGGGCAGACCAATTAGCAACACGTATGATTTGTAGTTCAGGTAATGTGGATTCAAATCGACTACGTACAGGTACGATGACAGAAGAAGACTGGAATCGATTTACAATAGCAGTCGGTAAATTATCACGTACCAAGATCTTCATTGATGATACACCTGGTATTCGAATTACAGACTTACGTTCTAAATGCCGTCGTTTAAAACAAGAACATGGTTTAGACATGATTGTGATTGACTATTTACAGTTAATTCAAGGTAGTGGTTCACGTGCTTCTGATAACAGACAGCAAGAAGTATCTGAAATTTCACGTACTTTAAAAGCGATTGCTCGTGAATTAGAATGTCCAGTTATTGCACTAAGTCAGTTATCTCGTGGCGTGGAACAACGTCAAGATAAACGACCAATGATGAGTGATATTCGTGAATCAGGTTCTATCGAGCAAGATGCGGATATCGTTGCCTTCTTATATCGTGATGATTATTATAATCGTGGTGAAGGCGAAGATGACGATGACGGTGGAAGTTTCGAACCACAATCGAATGATGAAAATGGTGAAATTGAAATCATTATCGCTAAACAACGTAATGGTCCGACTGGTACTGTGAAGTTACACTTCATGAAACAATATAATAAATTTACAGACATTGATTATGCACATGCAGAAATGTCATAAAAAATATTTTGCCGTACATTAAATTATATTATTAATTTAACGTACGGTTTTTACTTTGTTTTGGTGATAGAATTTGAGCGTAAGTATGTGTAATGATTTTTTGGCAAATGAGTTTAAATCATTGTATTATCAAGGTTTTAACAGTTTTGTTAAATAAATTGACGTTAGAGTGTAGAACTATTATACGCTAAAATTAATGTTCGATTTTTATTTGCATTATGAGGTTCGTATTGATAGAATACTTAATGGTTAATTGAGAAAACTTTGGAGGTGCTCACATGTCATCAATCGTAGTTGTTGGGACACAATGGGGAGACGAAGGTAAAGGTAAAATTACAGATTTCTTAGCGGAACAAGCAGATGTTATTGCACGTTTTTCAGGAGGTAATAACGCAGGTCATACGATTCAATTTGGTGGAGAAACTTATAAATTACATTTAGTGCCATCAGGTATATTTTATAAAGATAAACTTGCAGTTATAGGTAACGGTGTAGTTGTAGATCCAGTTGCATTATTAAAAGAATTAGACGGTTTAAATGAACGTGGTGTATCTACTTCAAACTTACGTATTTCTAACCGTGCGCAAGTCATTCTTCCATATCACTTAGCACAAGATGAATATGAAGAACGTCGTCGTGGTGATAATAAAATCGGTACTACTAAGAAAGGTATTGGACCAGCTTATGTGGATAAAGCGCAACGTATTGGTATCCGTATGGCTGACTTATTAGAAAAAGAAACATTTGAAAGACGTTTAAAAGAAAACATTGAAGTTAAAAATGCATACTTCAAAGGCATGTTTAATGAAACTTGCCCACGTTTCGATGAAATCTTTGATGAATACTATGCTGCAGGCCAACGTTTGAAAGAGTTTGTTACAGATACTTCTAAAATCTTAGATGATGCATTTGTAGCTGAAGAAAAAGTTTTATTTGAAGGTGCACAAGGTGTTATGTTAGATATTGACCATGGTACATATCCTTTCGTAACTTCAAGTAACCCTGTTGCAGGTAATGTAACAGTTGGTACAGGTGTAGGCCCAACTTTCGTATCTAAAGTGATTGGTGTATGTAAAGCATATACATCTCGTGTAGGCGATGGTCCATTCCCTACAGAATTATTTGATGAAGATGGACATCATATTAGAGAAGTTGGTCGTGAATACGGTACAACAACAGGACGTCCACGTCGTGTAGGTTGGTTTGACTCAGTTGTATTACGTCACTCTCGTCGTGTTAGTGGTATTACAGACTTATCTATTAACTCTATCGACGTACTTACAGGTCTTGATACAGTGAAGATTTGTACTGCTTACGAATTAGATGGAGAAGAAATTACAGAATATCCTGCTAACTTAGATCAATTACGTCGTTGTAAACCAATTTTTGAAGAGTTACCAGGATGGAAAGAAGATATCACTGGTTGCCGTACATTAGAAGAATTACCAGATAATGCACGTAAATACTTAGAACGCATCTCTGAATTATGTAATGTACGTATTTCAATCTTCTCAGTAGGTCCAGACCGTGACCAAACAAACCTATTAGAACAATTGTGGTAAAAAAGGTGCGCAAGTGAGCGTTTAGGTTTTGAGTATTTCTGCCGAAAAACCTGCTCACTGTAACCCGTCTATCATTCCAACAATATTAATAATTAGTGAGGCTGGGACAAAATAAAATGTCTCAGCCTACTTTATCATTTTGTCAGTAGCTGACTGATTTGAAAAATGCCCTTGAATCAAGCTTTTTCAAACCTAGTCATCCTTGACGGGGTAACAACGAAATAAACTTTGAGAAAATTTTATTTCTGTCGTGCTCCTGTTTTTTATAAAAATATAAGTGTAAAAAAATCGATAAATATAGCATTTGTAATCTTAAAACCATTGTTATTACAACGTTTATCCAAAAAATTAAGGAATTATAAAAAAATATTAAAATTATGTAAAAAATGTCTTGTCTTCAAAATAAAGCCTGTGCTATAATCTATCTTGTGCTTAAGAATGGCTCCTTGGTCAAGCGGTTAAGACACCGCCCTTTCACGGCGGTAACACGGGTTCGAGTCCCGTAGGAGTCACCATTTTTTAGGTCTCGTAGTGTAGCGGTTAACACGCCTGCCTGTCACGCAGGAGATCGCGGGTTCGATTCCCGTCGAGACCGTATTGCTTATCCAAAAGGATAGGCATTTTTTTATGCCTTCATTTTACTTACACATGTAAATCCACATTTTAAACTTTTTAGATATCCTTTTCAAAAAATCAAAAAATATACTAAAAGCTAAATATCGTAATACATTCTTTAGCATTACAAAAGTATGACGTCGCAACAAAATCTTAATATTATTCTTATGTTTAAAATAGAAAGCTTGCTACTAAACCATTGAGTCGTATCATCATTCTGTAATAATGGGTTAAATGGGCGTCACTACGACTTTTGTCCCGTATTCAAAGGGTTCAACTTATTTGTAATATTAAATTAGAGTGGTAAACTTTAAACGAATATTATTCTATAATTTTAAATATGAAAATAGAATTACATGAATATTAATGGTAAATTATATAGTAGATTAATATGCGCTATAAACTTATTAAAAACGCATCAAATCACAGTTTAATCTTTACTAATTCATAAGAACGAATAATAAAATATAGAACTACAATTTGAGAAATGAGGTTTATAGATATGGCAAGAAAAGTTGTTGTTGTAGATGACGAAAAGCCAATTGCGGACATCTTAGAATTTAATTTGAAAAAAGAAGGATATGATGTTTACTGTGCCTATGATGGTAATGATGCAGTAGATTTAATCTACGAGGAAGAACCAGACATCGTATTATTAGATATCATGTTACCTGGTCGTGACGGTATGGAAGTGTGCCGTGAAGTACGTAAGAAATTCGAAATGCCGATTATTATGTTAACAGCGAAAGACTCTGAAATCGATAAAGTATTAGGTCTTGAACTTGGTGCGGATGATTATGTTACGAAACCGTTCAGCACACGTGAATTAATCGCACGTGTGAAAGCGAACTTACGTCGCCATTATTCACAACCAGCTCAAGAAGTAAGTGGTACGACAAATGAAATTACAATTAAAGATATTGTCATTTACCCAGATGCTTACTCGATTAAAAAGCGTGGGGAAGATATTGAATTAACACACAGAGAATTTGAACTCTTCCACTACCTTTCTAAACATATGGGTCAAGTCATGACACGTGAACATTTACTACAAACAGTATGGGGTTATGATTACTTCGGTGACGTGCGTACAGTAGATGTAACGATTCGTCGTTTACGTGAGAAGATTGAAGATGATCCTTCACACCCTGAATACATTGTGACACGTAGAGGCGTTGGATACTTCCTCCAACAACATGATTAGGGGCTTGCGACTATGAAGTGGCTGAAACAGTTACAATCCCTTCACACCAAGCTTGTTATTGTTTATGTGTTATTGATTATTATTGGAATGCAGATCATCGGTCTGTATTTCACTAATAGTTTAGAAAAAGAACTGACAAATAACTTCATGAAGAATATTAAACAGTATGCGACACAGCTTGAAGTTAACATTGAGCGGATATACAGAGATGATCCCTCTAACGCTCAAAAAGAAGTTCAAAGTTTATTAAATGAGTATGCCAACCGTCAAGAAATTGAAGAAATTCGTTTTATTGATAAAGATCAAATTATCATGGCTACAGCGAAGATATCATCACATAATATGATTAATCAAAAGGTTAACGATAACTCCGTTCAAAAAGCCTTATCGCTAGGTGAATCAAATAGTCACAATGTTTTAAAAGACTATGGTAGCGGTAAAGAGCGAATTTGGATTTACAACTTACCCGTAAAGAATGGCAACGAGACGATTGGTAATATTTACATAGAATCGAATATTAATGATGTATATAATCAGTTGAATAATATTAACCAAATATTCATTATCGGTACTGCGATTTCCCTCTTCATTACCGTTATACTTGGTTTCTTTATCGCGAGGACGATTACAAGGCCGATTACTGACATGCGTAATCAGACGGTAGAGATGTCTAAAGGTAATTATACGCAACGTGTTAAGATATATGGTAATGACGAAATCGGTGAATTAGCTTTAGCCTTCAACAACTTGTCTAAGCGAGTTCAAGAGGCACAAGCGAATACTGAGAGTGAGAAACGTCGTTTAGACTCAGTTATCACGCATATGAGTGACGGTATTATCGCAACAGACCGACGTGGTCGAGTGCGTATCGTCAATGATATGGCGATAAAAATGTTAGGTATGTCTAAGGAAGACTTAATCGGTTATTACATGCTAAGTGTATTGCATTTAGAAGACGAATTCTCATTGGATGAAATTCAAGAGAATAACGATAGCTTCTTATTAGATATGAATGAAGATGAAGGCATCATCGCACGTGTGAATTTCAGTACGATTGTTCAAGAAACTGGATTTGTGACAGGTTACATCGCCGTATTACATGACGTTACAGAACAACAACAAGTTGAACGTGAACGTCGTGAATTCGTTGCGAACGTATCTCACGAATTACGTACGCCTTTAACATCGATGAACAGTTACATAGAGGCACTTGAAGAAGGTGCTTGGAAAGATGATAATTTAGCACCATCTTTCTTATCGGTAACACGTGAAGAGACAGAGCGAATGATTCGTCTTGTTAATGATCTACTACAATTATCGAAAATGGATAACGAATCTGAACAAATTACGAAGGAAATTGTCGACTTCAACATGTTCATTAATAAGATTATTAATCGTCATGAAATGGCCGCGAAAGACACGACGTTTGTACGTGAAATTCCTTCTGAAACCATCTTTACTGAAATTGATCCAGATAAGATGACACAAGTGTTTGATAACGTTATTACTAACGCGATGAAATATTCTCGTGGTGAAAAACGCGTCGAGTTCCACGTGAAACAAAACGCTTTATACAATCGTATGACGATTCGTATTAAAGACAATGGTATAGGTATCCCAATTAACAAAGTGGATAAAATCTTTGATCGTTTCTATCGTGTAGATAAAGCACGTACACGTAAAATGGGTGGTACAGGTTTAGGACTTGCCATTTCGAAAGAGATTGTAGAAGCGCATAATGGAAGAATTTGGGCGAATAGCGTTGAAGGACAAGGCACATCGATATTTATTACACTTCCATGTGAAGTTATAGACGACGGTGATTGGGATGAAGAGTAAAGAGCATATTAAATCCATTATTCTTTTCCTATTAGTTATGATGAGTGTTGTGCTTACGTTTATGGTGTGGAATTTTTCACCAGATTTAAATAATATTGATAGCACAGATAGTAAAAAGAGCAATACTAAGACGATTGGTAAGCCCATGTCTGCCAATATTGAGAATGTGATATCTCCGTATCAAATTGTAGAAGTTAAAGGCGATAAAGTTAAAGGACTGGCACCATCTCGTGCTCAATTGTCTCAAGTAACAGGTACATTGAAGAATCATGAAGTCAGTAAAGTGGAACATATTCATCGAGATTATAATTTAAATATTCCTATGTTAAATGACCACTTTACTGTGCTAGATTTTACTTATGATATGCCGCTAACGACATATTTAGGTCAAGTATTGAATTCATCAGCGAAGGTACCTAAAAACTTCAAATTTAATCGTATTATCGTAAGTCAAAATCCTAAAGAGAATTTAGAGTTGTATGCGATTAGTGAAGATCGTCATGAAGTAATGAAAGTAACATTGACTACGAAAGCTAATCATTTTATTAAAGTGATGGATCATTTGAATAAAGAAATGCAGAAATATTCAGAGGTAATCACAAATAAAGATACGATTGATAAATCAACGCATATATTTGCGCCAAATCGTCCGAAAGACATGCGTTCTTACCGTATGGTTTATGATACGATTCCAGTCGAAACGATGAATGCTATTCTATTTGACGACTCAGTGATTATTCGAAGCGGTAAGAGTGGTTCGACAACGTACAATAATAACACTGGCGTAGCGAACTATAATGATGAAAGTAAGAAATATCATTATAAAAATTTATCTGAAAATGAATCTAGCTCAAGTGATATGGATTCAACGATTCCAAGTACATTTGAATATATAAATGGACATGGTGGATTCTTCAATGATGACTTCCGTCTTTTCAATACAGATAATTCATCTGGTGAATTAACGTACCAACTCTTCCTCAATGGGCACCCAACATTCAATGATCAGCAATTAAATGATATAGAGGTTACTTGGGGAGATAAAGGCATTTATGACTACAAACGTGCGCTATTGCGTTCTAGTGTACCTTTAGAAGGTAAAACGAAGTCACTTGATAGTGTTGAAAGTGTTCGTTCTTCACTCGCAAATAATCATACGATTGATTTTGAAAAGGTAACGAATATGGTCATTGGTTATAAAGAAGATGATCAACCTGATAAAGATGATATAGAAGTGCAACGTAATAGTGAGTTTGTGCCAACATGGTATGTTCAATACGACGGCGATTGGTACGCTTATGAGGATGGGAGGCTTGAATAAATGAATTGGAAACGAACGAAGACATTGTTTATTTTCGTGTTTATTCTAGTTAATATCCTACTCGTATTGATTTACGTGAATAAGGTGACGAAGTCTCAAATTAACGAATCTGAAAGTGATAATGAGGTTAAATTCCAGCAAGAAGAAATTAAAATTTCGAAGGATATTTTAAATAAAGACGTAAGCGGGACGAAGATGCAGATGATTACTGCTAAGTCTAAAGACTTCGAAAGTTATGCGAAGGGTAAGTCGTCATTAGAAGCGGAAGATTCTGGTAATACGTTAACAGGTGAGATTGATAGTACGGTTAATGTGAGTGATAGTAATTTAAGTGATTTAAAAGATTACATCGTGAGTAATGTTTACAATGGTAAGATGTATCAACTTGGTGATGTTACATCTGATACTGTGACATATGAACAGGCTTATGAAGGTTATCCGTTGATGAACAATAATAAAGCGCGTCTACGCTTTAATATCAATGATGGTAAAGCGACAAGTTATGAACAATCGGTAATGAATAATATTGAACCTGCTAAGAGTGATAATAATCCTAAGAAGCAAGTGATTACACCACGTAAAGCAGTAGAAACGTTATACTTTAATCGTTACTTGAAATCAGGCGATGAAGTGATGGACGCAAGACTGGGATATTACTCGGTTGTGAGAGAAACGAATGTGCAATTATTGCAGGCGAACTGGGAAATTAAAGTGAAGCATAAAGGTAAAGAAGACGTGAAAACTTATTATGTTGAAGCAACATCATCAAATCCAAAAGTGATTGATAATTAGGGAGCAGGGTTGTAAAGAAATTCTCAGATGAATATTTACTCATTCTGTTGTGATGCTCGCCTAGGGGGCTGGGTCGAGCATCCGTCTCGACAATCATCCTACTCCCACAGGCGTCACACAACGTCATTCGTAGTTCATTTTTAGAATTTCTTACATAAGTGCTAACGCACTTATGTACATTAATAATCAACATAAGAATCGCGCAACGTCATTCGTTATCACTCATCAGTGCTACTTACTTAAATGTATAAGCTCTTAAATCTACAAATAACATGTTATTTGTAGTGTTGGGCAACATCGCTACGTAACAATCTTCAGACTTCTTCAATAAAATTTAATACACTGTTTCAATAATTAATAAATAAATAAGCTTCTCCTTCCTCTTCTCTTATTTAAGAGAAGGAGTGGTTTAGAGTGTGGGAAGTATAATAAGTGTGTGAGTCTACTAGTGTCTCATGCACTTATTTTATTTATCTATGTTAGTGTTGTACATAAACATGGAATTGGAACTTTAATTTTTGTATTGGTATAGTATAATATAAAGGTATTTTATAGGACTGGATTGTTTCGAATGATGTGGATTGTTCGAAACTTCATTTTTTTAATTATAGAGTGCAAAATATAAGGAATTAGACTGAAGGCACTCTAAAATATAGAGTAAGTTGTCGGAAGTAGAAAGGATGAGTCGCTTGATACGAATGAGTGTATTGGCGAGTGGTAGTACAGGGAATGCCACTTATGTTGAAAGTGATAAGGGCAGTCTATTAGTAGATGTTGGACTCACTGGCAAGAAAATGGAAGATTTATTTAGCCAAATTGATAGAAATATAAAAGATTTAAACGGCATTCTAGTTACTCATGAACATAGTGATCATATTAAAGGATTAGGTGTGCTTGCGCGTAAATATGGTTTGCCGATTTATGCGAATGAGAACACTTGGAAAGCAATTGAGAAGAAAGATAGTAAAATTCCAATGGATCAAAAATTCATATTCAATCCTTATGAAACAAAATCTATTGCAGGTTTTGATATTGAATCATTTAATGTATCTCATGATGCAATTGATCCACAGTTTTATATTTTCCACAATAACTATAAGAAATTTACGATGATTACAGATACAGGCTATGTGTCAGATAGAATGAAGGGTATGATTCAAGGCAGTGATGCCTTTATGTTTGAGAGTAATCATGATGTGGATATGTTACGCATGTGTCGTTATCCTTGGAAGACGAAGCAACGTATTTTAAGCGATATGGGACATGTGTCTAATGAAGATGCAGGACTAGCGATGACTGATGTCATTACAGGTAACACGAAGCGCATTTATCTTTCACATTTATCACAAGATAACAACATGAAAGATTTAGCACGTATGAGCGTTAGTCAGGTTCTAAATGAACACGATATAGATACTGAAAAAGAAGTGCTATTATGTGATACAGATAAAGCACAAGCTACACCGATATACACATTGTAATTATTTAGACGAACGACCTACTTACAAAATTAGTATTTGTAAGTAGGTTGTTTTTACTTATTGAGTTAATTATCTAATAATTTGGACTATACATGATTATTCAAAAGTAACCTTATAATAACAAGATTTAGCCTAAATCTGTGAATAAATATTTAAGACTTACTTAAAGTTATCCCCAAAATTGAATGAAGTTATCCACTTTTGTGTATAATACACACAGAAATACTCACATTATTCACAGACTTATCCACATATATACAAGGATAGTCACATAAAATGGGGATATTTTTTAAAAATATAGCTTAATTCGTATACATTACTGTTATAATTAGAGGGAATTCTGTTAACAAGTTGATAACTTGTGGATAAGTAGGATAACTATTAACATCTATGGAGGATTTTATGAAGATAACAATCTTAGCTGTGGGTAAATTAAAAGAAAAATATTGGAAACAAGCTATATCAGAATATGAAAAAAGACTAGGTGCTTACTCCAAAATTGAAATTATTGAAGTACCCGATGAAAAAGCACCTGAAAACATGAGCGATAAAGAAATTGAACAAGTGAAAGAAAAAGAAGGACAACGACTACTAGCTAAAATCAAACCTCAAGCAACAGTCATCACTTTAGAAATTCAAGGAAAAATGTTGTCCTCAGAAGGATTGGCTGAGGAAATGCAACGACGCATGACACAAGGACAAAGTGATTTCGTCTTTGTCATTGGCGGATCAAATGGATTGCATGAAGACGTCTTAAAACGCAGCAACTACGCACTTTCATTCAGCAAAATGACTTTTCCACATCAAATGATGCGCGTCGTCTTAATAGAACAAGTATACAGAGCATTTAAGATCATGCGAGGCGAAGCATATCATAAGTGACGCGGTTTTTTAGTAGTTGAGTTGTCAATTTAAGTGCAACAACTCAGAAATCAAAATTTCATAAGATGTCTTCCAATTAAGACGCTTTCTAGGGCGATGATTAATAGATTTTAAAGCATAATCCAACTCTTCTTGAGTTACCTTTGCTAAATCTGTTTTCTTAAGGAAAAATTCTCTAAGTAATCCATTAGAATTTTCATTAGTTCCACGTTTCCAAGCAGAGTATGGTTCAGCGTAATATATATCGACATCGTATTGAGATTCAATATTATTGTAACAAGAAAACTCTTTACCACGATCTACAGTAATCGTTTTTACAGCGTTGTTAGGAAAAGATGAAATAAGTTTTTTTATAGCTACTTCCATTGATTTAGAAGAGCGATCAGACATAAGAAAACAAATGTAATAGCGAGATTTTCTTTCTGCGAAAGTAGCCAGACAGCCTTTACTTTTTCCTCTGCTTGAAACAACTGTATCTGCTTCCCAATAACCAAAAGAATTACGTTTTTTAATACTCTTACGACGTTGAGATATAGGTTTTCCAACATTGAAACGACCACGAGTTTCTCTAGGTCGTTGCCTTTTACCTTTTTACCTTAAATAAGGAAATAGATCTAATATAAATGAATTAGCATTAATCCATCGGTAAATTGTTTTAAAACAAATATTGTTTTGAAGTAATCTACCAACTATTTATTCAGGTGACCAAAGCAAATTTAGATGATGGATAATTATGTTAATCAGTTCATTAGTTAATTTAGAAAGACGACCACAATTCTTTGTCGAGTTTCATAATTAGTTTGAGATATTTCAGCAACATAATCATGATTTGATTTATTTCTTTTAATTTCGCGAGAAATGGTGGAAACCAAACGGTTTAACCGTTTGGCAATAGCTCTTAAAGAATAATTTTCTTTTCTAAGAATCTCTATACTTGCACGCTCGGTTATTGTAAGATGAATGTAGCTCATATTGGCACTCCTTGTAAGTGTTTTTGTGGTTATTAACATCTTACAATAAAGTGACGATTATGGACCTTTTTTATGAAAACTTATTAGTGTTGCACTTAATATTACAATTCGTCAGTAGATAAAATTCTTTCGTTTTCATCATAGAAATCCTCCCAATAATTAATAAATTTAAACGATTTGAATGAACACTAAAAGGAGTATAGAGTTTCATTTATTCAAAAACACTTTAACCTTCATTTTGATTATTTGTTAGATGACTCGGAAATTAGAAGTATGAATAAGATTTACAGTAATCTAAATATCATGACGTATTTCAATAGTCAAAACAATGGATTGAAACTTAAAACATTTATAAATGAAGAACAATTGAAATCACTACTTGCGATTAAGAAATGAATGAACATTTAATCTATGATCCAACTATTATCTCGAAAATAGTAGAGGATATAAATAAAGCGCAAAAAGGATTTGTTTTATCTTTTAGTGTGTATCAAAATCCCATTGATACAAGAACGATGATGCCATTTTTAAATTCAATTCAAGAGACCTACGGTCATTTACCTGAATATATTGTAGCTGACGCAGGTTATGGTAGCGAATCAAATTATATGACAATTATAGATAATTTTAATCGAACGTCACTCATGACTTATGGAATGTTTATAAAAGATAAAGCTAAAAAATATAAAAGTGACATCTTCAATACTTAAAATTGGTATTATGACGAAATTAACGATGAATTCATTTGTCAGAACAATAAAAGAATAGGATTCAAAAGATATGCCTATCGCCATGATAAGTATGGTTTTAAACGAGACTTTAAATTATATGAATGTGATGATTGTTCAGAATGTCCGCTAAAACACCAATGTATGAACTTCAATTCAAAAACAAATAAAAAATATAGAAATTTTTAACAAGTATCAAAATCTGAAATTATTAACACTTTGTTTATCGATTATATTTTATATTTATTTGCAAGTACTCAATACAATTTCGTAAAACTATACTCGTTTATGAGAGACATTTATTATAACAATTTTACTAATAAATAAATCATTATTTTTGCTGTCATTATTTGGTAAGAGAATGGTATTACTCTCAGTTTGAACTAATTAGTTTTTTTCTAATCTCACCCTCTCACCCTCACCCACACAAGAATTATAACTAACATTCTGATTTTCATAATAATGTTATGTATCTTTTCCATAAGTTTTATTAGCATATTGTTTTCCGTTAAAAATATTTGTTGAGTATAATAATAGAAATATATATTCGATGAGCAGATTACTAGGATTTAAATTTTTGTTATCAAAAAAATAAAAGATTATTATAAGTAACTGATTTAAGAGGAAATTTATTTACACAAAGAAATATAGTGTGAGAATTATTATTTTCTATTGATGAAAAAATGAAGTTAGGATTTTTTATTTTGTCGTATTCTATTTACTTATAAGTAAATAATTTATTTTACAAAAATTTCACGATATACAAGTATTTTATTGTCATTGCTAAATATTATAATAAATCCTAGTGATACATACCATCTCATATAAATTCATATGCAATTAAATGTATAATATTTAGTTGTATAAAATAATGATATATATTTTATGATTGTTTGAATTTTTCTAATTGTTGAAAATTAAATAGCTATACATTAAAATGAACATGATAAGACTATCAGTATATATGTCATATCAATTTTATTGAAAGGAGACATACAAGGAGTTATGAAGAAAAAAAGAGGTGTGAAATTAGATTTTATCCCTAATAGACTTAATAAGTATTCTATTAGAAAATTTACAGTAGGAACTGCTTCTATTTTAGTCGGAGCTACTTTACTTTTCGGTATAGGTGAAGAAGCAAAAGCGGATGAACAACAAAATAATTCTGTACAATCACAGTCAAATAATTTAAATGATGATGGTCAATCTGAAGAGGCTATAGAAAAACAAACATCAACAGAAAAACAAATTGTAGATCAAGAGAGCACAGAAGAAATTATAACTAATGAACAAGAGGTCTCTAAAGAAGAACAAACAGAAGAAGCACCAGCAGCTGAAGAAACAGAC
>NZ_KV801103.1:0-399 GCF_001810405.1 Staphylococcus sp. HMSC069D12 | reverse complement strand
TCTAAAACTGCAAGTTTTGTTTTATTAGAAATAAAACAATGAGCGTCGACAATATTAGATTTAGCAGTAAAATGACTGTCACATGATTTACAATAAAATCTTTGTTTTTGAAGTTCTAAATAAGCGGGCATTTCCATAATTTTAAGTAAAGTAATCGTTGAGGTTTTCTTACCATTTTTTACTATTGAGAAATTTTCATTTTTAGTTGAACAATTTTCACAATGTGTAGGTTGATAAGTGAGCTCGGCATAGTAAAATAAGCTCATTCGTCCTTTATGTTTTTTCTCAATCACTTCATCTGAAAAATTTAGATTTTTATCTTTAATTCTTAATGTATTTAATATAGACTTACACATAGGCGCATTACCTTTCTTTTTTATTTTGTTTGGTAGCTAATAA
>NZ_KV801102.1:78609-143427 GCF_001810405.1 Staphylococcus sp. HMSC069D12 | reverse complement strand
TTTAGTCATCAGTCCAATTTATTATAGAGCCTATTTTTTGAAGTGGCTTAGAATTCTTCATGAAGTCATTGTCCACCGCAACTTACTTTGCTTATATGATTTCTTTTTTGAGATTTTCAATGGTGGAATATAACTAGAATTGAAATATCTTTATACAAGCATCTAAGCAATTATTTAATAGCATTTTCTTCGCTATTGGCACTTTTATTATTTCTATGATAGTTGACTATTACGGTATAATTTGGGCCTATATTATTTGTTTTAGTATGTATATAGCAACTTTTATTTTAGGACTCTTTTTCCGAAAAACTTTAAAAATTGAAATGAGTAATTAGAAATCTTATAATTGATAATAATTCTCACTTTAAATACTGGAGGTTTCTACATATGTGTACAGGTTTTACGTTTCAAGCTAAAAACGGTGACGTTATTTTAGGACGTACGATGGACTATGACTATCCATTAAGTGGACATCCTGCTGTGCAACCACGTCACTACTATTGGGAATCTCGTGTAGATTATAAAGGTACAACGTTGTATGGTTTTACTGGTGCCGGTTCTGATATGGAAGGCTTTATTTTCGGAGACGGTGTAAATGAGCATGGCCTCGCAATATCTAATCAATATGACCGTGGTTATGCCTCATACGCTAATAAAATACGAGATGGATACATCAATATTTCACAAACTGAAGTATTAACATGGGTACTTGGTTACAACAAAACGATTGAGGAACTTATTGAACAAGCAGACCAAGTTAATGTCGTTGCACATACATTGAATGATATTAATGAAGCGCCACCATTACATTATCATGTATCGGATGCTACAGGCCGAACTGTAGAGATTACGTTTGTAGAAGGTCGCATTGTCGTTCATGATAATCCAGTCGGTATACTAACAAATAGCCCTGATTTAAATTGGCATTACGAGAACTTGAAGAATTATGCGAATGTGACACCTTACAAACCACAATATAAACACTATAAAAATTTATATATCGGCAATGAAAGTGGTACCTCTGGACTACCAGGTGGTTATACGTCAGCAGAACGTTATGTAAGAGCAGCTTATCTTGTAAGTAATATGTTGCCTGACGATGGTGATGATGCAGTATTAGGTGCGTTTAGAATTCTTGATAGTGTAAGCATTCCTAAAGGTGCAGTTCGCCCTTCTGAAGATGAATTCCACTATACGCTGTACCAAACTGTATTTAACTTAACATCGCGTACATTGTATGTGAAATACTATAATTCTAATCGTATTGCTGAATTACAATTAACTGAGGATTTATTAAATAGCGACGAATTAGTTATATTTGATCCGATTCCGCAAAGATTGTCTACCGATAAAGTAAATTAATTATCTATAAACAAACAAGCGTGGCTGATAAAAAAGCCACGCTTGTTTTTATTATGCTTTAACATTTTTAGGAATCAGAATAAATGCTGATATAAGTCCAAGTATCATAATAATTGCCCCGACTAAGAATGAAATCATTGCTGACATTTCTACTGAATAGAATTGTTGGCATACTGTAAATACGGTCGTATTTAACGCGATACCAAAAGCTCCTCCAAGTGTAGCGCCCATCTTATATAAACCTGTAGCAAAACTCACTTTCTCTTCTGGCATATTGAATACTGCAATCGTTAAGCCTGGTGTAGCAACTAACCCATTACCAATCGCACATACAACAAATGCGAAAGTTACAATACCTACATACCAACTTGGCGATAAGAAAGTGAAGCTAATTAGAATGATACCAATTGCTGGAAATAGCGGCCCTGCAATTAACATACTTTTACCGCCATATTTTTGAATTGCTTTTTCACCTAAGCGTATCATCGCTATCGCCATGAAGACATACGGCACTGAAACCAAACCAGTTTGTGCTTCGCTCATACCAAATTGTTTTTGCGCGTAACCATTAAAGACTACTGTGGTACCTACCCCAGTGTTAAGCACAAAATTATTGATTGTTGAGCCCAGAAATGCTCGATTTTTTACAATTGAAAAATCAATAAATGGTGTGGGTCTGCCTTTTTCAAAAATATAAAATACAACTAAAGCAATGAGACCAACGATTGCAACAATTAACGTGAATCGACTTGCCCAACCATATGTAAAACCTTGAGTCATCAATAGCATCAAGCAAGCGATAATTACACCAAAAATCACCATGCCTACATAATCGAAGGGCTGGTGATCACGTTCTTGACGTGGCACTTCTTTTCTACGCCTTAAAATAAAAATCGCAATAATTGATAAAACGATAGAAAACACAAAGATAAATTGCCAACTTAAAAAGCTAGAAATAAGACCACCGACATAGGAAGAAAATCCTATTCCACCAACTGTCGCAATCATCATAAAACTATAAGCTTTACGGAGTGGTTGACCTTTAAAGTTATCTGATACTAAGCCAATTGTAGAAGGTAGTAATATGGCAGCTGATAGGCCTTGAAAAATGCGCCCAATAACTAAGAATGGCGTGGCAGGAACAATAATAAGACTAAGGCAACCAATAATACTAAAGACGAGACCTATTATTGTCATCTTGAGGTTTCCCACTTTATCTGCAATATCTCCTGCACCCACCATGAAAATACCTGTAACGAATGATACAAGGCTGATAGATAGGTTAAGTGTAGAATCTGTAGCACCAAACGTCTTTTGTACACTAGGACCAATATTTATAAATGATTGTGCAAACAACCAATATGTTAACACTGCAAAACTAGCTGCAATGATTAATTTACCGTCGAACCTACTTTGATGTGAACTCACATCTGACACTTCCTTTACTGATATAATAAAATAGTTATTGAGAATTATTCTCATATAACCTAAGATATTATATCATGTCCTTGAAGAAAATATATAATTTAAAATTTTAATGAAGGCAACTAATAATCAGTTTATTTTAGAAACTTATCATAAATATCGTAGTTTTATATATTTATTTAGCCAAACTGTAATAAATAAACACAGACCTAACTTAATTGAAGAACATAAAGAAATAGTCTCGGAACTCGCAAAAGGTAATGTTCAAATGCTACTAATTTACTTTAAAATCATTTAAAAAAAGACTTAGAATTTAGTCTCTATTATCTTGAATTTTTAAACCTATTTATCATCTAACATTTCAAACAATATCTAAATATAAAATATTATTCAATTTATTTTAAATTCACTTTAATAGCAATTTTAGTTGTGCTAATATTAAGAAAATTACATCTATTATTCACTTATCTTTTACATATTAATTAGATAGGGTTACAGAGATTAATTGTAACTCTGAATCTCATCAATTAAATATTAAAAGTTAATTTGAATAACTGTTAAGGAGTGTTTTTATGGAATGGATTAAATTGATTGGTATTTTAATCATAATCATCGGCTTCATTCTTAAGTTTGACACTATAGCAATTATTTTAATTGCAGCAGTAGTCACTGGTTTAGTTGCCGGTATGGATATCGTTGAAGTACTTTCAACACTTGGAAAAGCCTTTGTAGATCAACGTCTTGTAACTTTATTTATGCTTACACTTCCTATGGTCGGTTTAATTGAACGTTTTGGTTTGAAACAACAAGCTTCTAAACTAATTAGTAACGTTAAGAAAATAACAACCGGTCGCCTTCTTACTTTATATTTAATTATTCGTGAAATCGCCGGCGTAGCTTCAATACGTATCGGTGGCCATCCTCAATTTGTTCGACCTTTAATTAACCCTATGGTTCAAGGTGCACTTCGAACACGTTACAATCTTACTGATAAAGACATCGATGAGAAAGATATTGAAAAACTAAAAGCCGAAGCATCTGCCATGGAAAATTATGGTAATTTCTTTGGACAAAACTTATTTGTTGGTGCTGCTGGTGTGTTATTGATGGTTGGGACTTTCCAATCTTTAAACATTAAAGTGAATGCGATGAGTTTAGTGCTCGCTTCAATTCCTGTTGCTATCATCACACTTATTTTAGTTTGGATTAAAAATATTTTACTCGATCGTTACTTCAATAAAAAATATGGAAATAATGAGGTGAAAAGTCATGAGTGAAGCAACTTTAAACCATATTTTAGAAATATTTTACATACTGATTGGACTTCAATTTTTATATACAGCTTATCGCGCTTTACGTTCACAAGATAAATCTAAAAGTTTAGGTACAGCAGCATTTTGGACCATTTTAGCTATTTTATTTATAGGTGGTCCTTATATACCAAATGCAATTAATGGTCTGCTAGTTTTAGCAATGGGTGCTTTAACACTTTTCAGACAAGTGAAAATCAAAAACATTATCGATGTTAATGATGAGGAAGTTGAAAGAGGTTCTGCTAAATATGGAAATAAGCTTTTCATTCCTGCAATTGTCTTAGCTGTGGTGGCAGTAGTTGTTTCAAACTGGACTCCACTTGGCGGTGCCATCGGTTTAGGTATTTCATCTATTGTAGGATTAATCGCAGCACTACTCATTATCAAACCAAAATTATCTTACACATTGTATGACAGTGACCGATTAACGCAACAAGTTGGAACGACAGGTATATTACCACAATTCTTAGCTGCACTTGGCGTACTCTTTACTGCAAGTGGTGTGGGTCAAGTCATTTCAAAAGGTATCTCTTCATTTTTACCTGAGGGCAACCATTTAATTGGTGCAATTGCTTATATATTAGGTATGGTTCTTTTTACAATGCTTATGGGAAATGCTTTCGCAGCATTTACTGTTATAACAGCAAGTATTGGTATTCCATTCGTTATTGCCCAAGGTGGCGATCCAATCGTTGCAGGTGCGCTTGCCATGACTGGTGGTTTCTGCGGAACATTACTTACACCTATGGCGGCAAATTTCAACACATTACCAGTTGCACTACTTGAAATGAAACAAGAATTTGGCGTTATTAAAGCACAGGCGCCTATAGCATTAGCACTTATAGTAATTCACATTGCTCTAATGTATTTCTGGGCATTTTAAATAATTCTAAGGAGGAAATGAATAATGAAAATTTTAGTTACAGCATTTGATCCATTTGGCGGTGAACAGATTAATCCTGCACTAGAGGCAGTAAAGCAATTGGAGAATACGATTGGCGAACATACCATTTCAAAGTTAGAAATTCCAACCGTCTTTCATGAATCTAAAGACGTCATTGATAAAGAACTGTCTAAAGGCGATTACGAAGTGGTCTTGTCTATTGGTCAAGCTGGTGGTCGTTATGACCTTACTCCTGAGCGTGTAGGTATCAATATCGACGATGCACGTATTCCTGACAACAAAGGAAATCAGCCTATTGATGTGGCCATTCAAGAAGATGGCGCACCTGCCTACTTCTCAAACTTACCTATTAAAACGATGACTGAAGCGATTAAAGCAGTAGGCGTCCCTGCAAGCTTATCGAATACAGCGGGCACATTTGTTTGTAACCATGTCCTATACCAATTAGGTTATCTCGCTGACAAGTCTTATCCGGGGCTACTATTTGGATTTATTCATGTACCATTTATCCCTGAACAAGTGACAGATAAACCTGAGAAACCGTCGATGTCTATTGAAACAATTGCGAAAGGTTTAACAGCGGCTATTAAAGCCATTTCTAAAGAAGACGACGCCAAAGTTGCACTAGGAGAAACACATTAAAAAGAGGGTCCCCACCCTCTTTTTTTAATTTCAAAATTGGAAAACTTCTACGTACCTATTCACAAATTTATCATTTCAAAGAATTTGTATAGGGTGTATCATATAATAATGTTTATTGATGGAAAAATATTTTCAATAACTAAACTCTATTATAAAAAATAATGATGAATACAATAGAAAGAAGGTAAAACATTGAAAAAGCGCATATTCTATTCACCTTCTATATGCGCGATGCTTATGTTAAGTGGTTGTGCTCAGTATCATAATGATGACAAAGAGGTTAAAGTCTCACTACCTCGTGAATTTAATACAAATCAACTAGATGCACAAGGCTTTGATGCGCCTATGCCTGTGTACAATGCTATCTATCAACCGCTTGTAACTTATGGTAAAAATGGCAAGATTGAACTAGGTCTTGCTACATCTTGGGAAGCTTCAGAAGACGGTAAACACTACCTATTTCATTTAAAGAAGAATGTAAAATTCAATGATGGTTCTGATTTTGATGCATCGGCAGTTAAATTCTCAATTGAACGTGCAAAGGCTACGGATACAACCGACCCTATAAACATTTAAGAATTGAGCATATTTAAGTTAAAAAACAATGCCTATCAAAACTTAGGCATTGTTTTTATTGCGTATATACTATGTAATTAGAGTATTTCTACCAAAAATAATTTTGAAATGTAGCTAATATATTACCAAACATGTGTATGATGATAGGTATTTCGAGCCGTTTTGTTTTTAAATATGCAACAACGAAAATGAAACCTGAAAAGCCGTAAATAAACCATTCACCTATGTTGCTTGGGCCATGAGCGCCAGCGAATAAAATAACAGATACTATGCCACCAACTATAGGTGCACCTCTAAAGATACCTTTAATTAACAATCCTCTAAATATAATTTCTTCTAAGATAGGACCTAAAATACCTATCGCAATGAGTTGTAAATACAGTGGTACATTGCGGTAACTTTCCTCTAACTCCTTCTCATTCCCTTTCGTAGGCATGAATTCAAAATAAATATAATCTGTACCATTTGCAAGAATGAATCCAATGATAATGATTAGCCATTGCTTTTTAGTTATTCAACTAAATTGAAATAGCTTCAACTTACTTAATTTTAAAATTAGAAATGCAATAATGACCCCTACAATAGCAATCCAAAAGTATCTTGGCTTCTCTACTAAGAGTATAACCATTGATTCGGCAACAAATAAAATACAAATTAAAAATAAAGATTGTAATAGCAACTTCCAATAAGGTTTTTGAGAAATTTGAAAATCTCCTGTTATATGGTCATGTGACATTTCATCTTTAGACATAGTTAACCTCCTAAACATATAATTCGAAATGTTAATTTTTAGTTTAGATAACGCATTTTTATGAAGTGACCTACAATAAATGTCAAATATATGTTACATTCATATAGAGGTATTCATTTTTCAAAATCTTATATTTCTAGACAAAGGTGGGTTTATTATGATGAATCATCAGAATATGGATACAATTTCTAATACTACATCTTCTTCAAATGAAGATAATTCAACTAAAGACCACATACATACCGAAGAACGTCGTCCAACTGGTAATAAGTTTGTTCGTGCCCTTATTTTCATTGGCTGGATGCTACTAATTCAAATTCCTATTGTGAGTAGTATGTTTATCTATAGTTTTTCTATTTATATGGATACATTAACTTGCACATTAGTGACCATCATTTATTTCATACTAGCTGCTGTAGTAATATGGCTAGTTAGAGGTTATTACAAACGTCATACCTATGAAAAGTCTAAAAAATTTACAGGTAAGGATATTGCAGTTAATGTTGGTTGGGCCTTACTTCTTAGATTAATCGTTATTGGTATGTCATATTTAATGCTATTTGCGACAGGTTCAATGCAAACACAAAACGACAAAATGTTATTAGGTGATATGAACGCTGCCAAACCAACGCCTGATCAATTGGGCCAAGTCTTCCCGCTAATTGTCTTCGTACTGACGATTACATTTGTAGCACCTTATTTAGAAGAACTTGTTTATCGTGGCATTTTTAAAGAAACATTATTTAAACGTACACGATTCTGGTTACCGTTCATCCTATCATCACTTATCTTTGCTTCTCAGCATGGTATTTCAAATTGGGTAGCAATTCTAATGTATACCATGATGGGAATGATATTCTACCTTGCTTACCATCGTCGTAGAAATGTTCGTGACAGCATGATGGTTCATATGATTCATAATGGTGTGAGTGGCATCATGGTTCTAGTAAGTTACTTTATGGTATTTTTTAGTTAAACATTGAACTCTTAAACTAGTTCTAACATAACAAATATTGTCGTAATTTAATCTTAAATATTTCTTAATTTAGAATTTAGCACTTATTAACACTATAAAAGCAGGACTTCATTACGTCGAAGTCCCGCTTATTTTTATTTATCAAATGCAATGGTCTTTATATTTTTCTCTTTCAAGAATTTCTCAATTTTGGCTTGTTCTCGACCATTCGCAATATTTTTATCTTTATTGATATCGAGAATATCTTTTAATGATGCATCTTCATCTAAATTTAATACACGTTGATTTGTTTGATATGTTGCTATCATATAATTACTTATCTTTTTAGTGTATTGTTCATATTCTTTGTTAGGCATCTGATTATTTTTTATGTACTTGGCAAAGTTATTTAAATTTTGTTCTTGTAAGTCTACAATATGATTGAATTTTTGTTCTTTTTTCTTAGATAACTTTTCGTCAGAATCTAACTTGTCCTCGTATGGCTCTCTAGCATCTGTTAATTTTCTATCGGTATCTAAATAGATTTTAATATCTTTTTTAATCGTGTTTTCAGAAATTTTCTGATCTTTAGTTGTTTTATCAAAAATATATTTCGGTATTTTATAATTATGATTAGCACTATTTTGTGACTGCTTGTTATCATTTGATGTATCTTTAGAATCATTTTCTTCTGACGATGACGAACAGCCAACTAATGTAAAAGTAAGAATAATTACAGGAATAACTAATAAGTATTTCTTCATATTAATGCTCCTTTACAATGTAAGTAATTCTTTCCTTTTTTTAGTATAAGCAACTACATAAATAATTTAAATAAACCATGTAAAATAACAACTACTTTTAAAGTAACTTGTTTACTATGCCTAATTTCATGAGAGAATATCACTCTTTAGAAATCTGAACCCTTCTATTGAATACCTCTATGTTTAATCATTAGTAAAATAAAAATAACGCCTATGTATCCTGTGATAGATATAATGGATGCTTCATAACCAAATTGATTGCCTGTGATGGCTATGTTGTTCGTATGTACGACATATTGCCAAATACTATACTGACTTTCCTTTTCCGTGATAAGTAAAAGTTGGGATAAATTCCAAAAAAAATGTAGTGTAATACTTGCCCAAATGGTATTAAATTTATAGGTTGCCAAACCGAACATGATGCCTACTAGTGAACCGCTAATTAATAATAAAAAGAAACTACTTACATTTAACCCACCATTTAATAAATGGATTGCCCCAAAAAATATTGCCATGGAAATAATGGCAATCTTGATGTTCGTCTTCTTCTCAATGTACCCCATCAATAAACCTCTGCATACCATTTCTTCAACGACCGCGCCACCTAAGGCTGTTACGAAGATAGACCAGAAAAATGAATGCAACATATCATTTAAATTACCAAAGTGGTGCACAGTAAAATCACCTGGAACAAAAATGAAATAAATGCCATAAACTACTATTGGTAAGCTTAAGCCTAATATCACATAGAGTTTATTAAACTTAGGTGTTGTTATACGATATGCGCTCAAGCGATCTTTTAATACACGTTTAATGAATAATCGAACGACTAAAAAAGCAAAAATGATATATAAAATCCCTTGTAAAATAGCGGCTATACCTAGAAATGGAATTAAATCACTAAAGATGGATGCAATGCCTTGTGTAACGACCATGATAAGTAGTGCTAATAAGAATATACCTGCAATTTTCAATATTTTCATGATAATACCCCTATCTTTTTATAATCATTATTATATTAGCACAATGTTAAAGATATAAAATACGAGTCGAACAATCAATGATGTCCAACTCGTATACTAAATATTATTTTTTCTCTATTACTTTAGAAATATATGTTGATGGTTTATCTTTATCAAATATTGTTAGCCCAGTAATATCTTTTGCATTTTTAGATGGTACGACAAGACTTACTAAATATCCGAAGACGAAAGCAACGACGAATGAAATGATTGATACGTAGAATGGTGAGTTACCTCCACCAACGCCATTTAGTAGGTATGCAATGATTACACCTGCAATTAATCCTACTAAGACACCAAATGTATTCGCACGTTTTGTAAAGATACCTACTGCAAAGATACCAGCTAGTGGTACACCAAATAATCCAGTGATCAATAAGAATAAATCCCATAAATTGTTTGAATCAGCAGCAATTAAGTAAATTGAAATACCATAGCTTAATAAGCCTGCCACAACAATGACTAATCGTGCAAAGTTAACTTCTGATTTATCTGCCCCTTTTCCAAAGAAGCGATGTTTAATATCTTCAGAAATACAAGCAGAGATAGAGTTCAAGCTTGATGAAATCGTCGACTGTGCAGCCGCAAATATAGCTGCAATCAGTAATCCGCCCACGAATGGTGGCATTTCAGTTAGAATGAAGTAAGGCACGATAGATGATGTATTGAATCCTTTAGGCAATACCTGTTCATGTTGATAGAAAGAATACATCATAGTTCCCATTCCATAGAAAATAGGTGCAGAGATTAACGCTAAAACACCATTTGTCCATAACGATTTCTTCGTTTCATCCATAGAGTCAGATGCTTGATAACGTTGAACAACATCTTGACTCGCAGTATATTGGTGTAAATTGTTAAAGATATTTCCAAGGAAGATAATCGGAATCGCTGCTGCTGCGCTATTTAATTTCCAGTTATCTACACTAATAATCTTCTTATTGGCAATTGCATCACTGACAATTGTGCCGAAACCACCTTTGATTTCAAAAGCACCGATGATAATTATCATTAATGCGCCACCAAGTAAAATAACACCCTGGATAAAATCGCTCCATACAACGCCTTCGAATCCACCTAAGAAAGTATAAAGAATACATAAAATACCCACTAAACTAGCTACGATGAATGGATTCATATCAGATACAGCTGTGATTGCTAATGTTGGTAAATAAATAACAATCGCTATGCGTCCTAAATGGAAAATGACAAATAATAATGAACCGATGACACGTATACTTGGTCCAAAACGCGCTTCTAAATATTCGTACGCTGATGTTACGCGTAACTTTTTAAAGAATGGTACATAAAATGCGATTAAAATTGGAATAATTGCGACAATCGCAATATTACCAGCGATGTATGCCCAATCTGTTAAAAATGCCTTTTCCGGTGTAGACATAAAGGTAATGGCACTTAAAGTCGTCGCATAAATCGAGAACCCAATGGCCCACGAAGGCAAACGACCACTTGCCGTGAAGAAACTATCCGTATCTTTACCAGCCCTTTTAGTAAAGTACGCTCCAATTAATAACATAATGACAAGATAACCAATAACAGCTACCCAATTCCATGCCCCAAAACCGACTTGATGCATAATCAACACCCCTTGTGTTACATATTCTGTTGTTAAATATTCTCAGTTTGTCTATAAATCGTATTTCTTAATTAATGTGTCCAATGCATCGCGATGTCTTTCATCAAATGGTCGGAATGGACGTTTAGGCAATCCTCCATCGATACCACGCGTTTTTAATATTTCTTTTAATGTTGGGTAAATGCCCATACTTAATACCGTTTCGATGATGTCATTCGTATCATGTTGTATTTGATATGCTTCAGCAATTTTGCCTTCTCGTGCTAAATCAAATATTTGTCGTGCACGGCGACCATTCACATTGTATGTTGAACCAATTGCCCCATCGACACCTGAAATTGTCGCTTGCACTAACATTTCATCAAATCCAGATAATATGAGTTTATTAGGAAATGCCTTACGGATACGTTCTAATAAGAAGAAGTTAGGTGCAGTGTATTTCACGCCTACAACTTTTTCATGATTAAATAACTCGCCAAATTGTTCGATGCTAATATTGACACCTGTTAAGTCAGGAATCGCATAAATAATCATATTGTTTTGTGTTGCTTCGATAATGTCGAAATAATATTGCTTAATTTCTTCAAAAGAGAATGGATAATAGAATGGTGTCACTGCTGATAATGCATCATAACCTAGTTCTGTTGCGTATTTCCCAAGTTCAATCGCTTCATTTAAATCTAATGATCCAATTTGCGCAATTAAGTTCACATCGTCTCCAACAGTTTCTTTCACTACTCTAAAAATTTGTTTCTTTTGTTCTTTACTAATTAAGAAGTTCTCCCCAGAACTACCATTCACATATAAGCCATCAAGTTTCTCAGTCTCAATCGCATTTTTAGCAATTTGCTTTAATCCTTCTTCTTTTATTTGTCCATGTTCATCAAACGGTACAAGTAATGCGGCGTATAATCCTTTTAATTTATCTTCCATGTCATGTTCCTCCAAATCAATTTTTATTCAAATTCATTTTTATAAACTTTGAGATAAATTCAATTACAATAAATTTCTATTTACACCTCGAATTGTAAACGCTATCATTTTCTTAAACAACTATTTTTGAAAAGATTTAACAAAATTTTACGAATTTGATGAAAATATTTTTCAAAAAGAATGATGACGATTACTTTAATTTGAAGTGTCGTTATAATAAAGACGACTAAGGAGGTACCTCAATGTATAAAATAGCTATAGATATAGGTGGAACAAATATTAAAGTGGCAGTCATTAATGATGACTTAGAAATGATTGATTATAAAAAGATTAAAACGCCAGATAATATTAATGTGCAAATTGTAGATGAAACATATCAATTAGTAGCAGCATTTATGAAACAATATCAACTTAAAAATCCATTTATTGGTATTTCAAGTGCTGGTGTCGTCGATTCAGATTTAGGTCAAATTATTTATACGGGGCCAACCATTCCTAATTATGACGGTACACAATTCTTCGAAGTCTTCAAAGATTTATCGTCTGATATCGCTGTTTATAATGATGTGGATGCGGCATTGTTAGGGGAACTTAAACTCCATCATTATGAAGAAGATAATATATTCTGTTTAACTTTGGGGACAGGTATTGGTGGTGCATTTTACAGTGAAGCTTCTGGCATTTATCAAGGTTCGCGTCACCGTGCCAATGAAATTGGTTACTTACTTTATCGTGAAGAAGATGGTAAAACATTTGAACAACGTGCCTCAACATCAGCTCTTAAAGATTTAATGACTAAACATCAATTTGAACATGGTACGGATGTACCTAGATTATTTAATCTAGCAGAAGATGGTAATGAAGAAGCACTTAATATTCTCAATGAATGGAGTAATTATGTTGCAGAAGGTATTGCTCAAATTCAAATTATTTATGATCCAAGCTTGATTCTTATTGGAGGCGGTATTTCATCTCAAGGTGAAACACTTCTCAAATATATAGAACCTAAAATTCATCATTATTTACCCTCTGACTATGGCATTGCTAAGATACAAACAACTCAAACAGAGAATCATGCTGCTTTATTCGGCGCAATCACTAAATAACAGCTGGATATAGATAGGCGTGGGACACTGAATTCATAACGAATTCTGTCCCACTCCTCACTCATTCTTTCTCATTTCCTAAAATGACGTCTCGTGTTTGTTGATATACTTGGTGCATATGTGTGTCATTCAATAATAAATAACTCACGATATCTAATAAAAATAGTGTTGCGATTTGTGAGTTGATGAATTTTGAATCATTGTTACTTGATTGAGCCGTCGTGATTAATACTAAATCTGCATTCTTAGTAAGCGCACTACCTTCGAAATTTGTTATGACTACGACATACGCCCCTTGATTGCGAGCAATCTTCGCAGCTTCAATTAATTCTAAGGTTTCCCCACTATTTGAAATAGCGACAAACATATCTCGTGATGAAAGTAGCGACGCCGATATCTTCATTTGGTGCGCATCTGTTGATACAGAACCTTTGATACCCATACGCATTGTGCGATAGTAAAATTCACTTGCCGTTAATCCCGAACTTCCTAATCCTGCGAAATTGACTTGTCTACACGTTTTTAAATTGTGTGCTAGACGCTTAATCTTTTCCTCGGAAATAAATTCACCCGTTTGTTGGATAATGTTTTGATGATAACGATGAATAAGCTGAACAAGCGGTGCATTTTCTACTACCTTTTCTGATTTTTCGTGTTGCAAATTAAACTTCATATCTTGAAAGTTGGCATAATTTAATTTGCCACTAAATCTTGTAATGGTAGCTGGTGATGTCCCGATAGCATAAGCTAAGGAATTAATTGTAGAGAAATTTTCATCAAGTTCATGTGTTTGTATATATTCAATAATTTTTTTATCCATTTTCGTTAATAAATGACGACTTCGTTGAATACGATTTTCAAATTTCATGACAACACCTCGTAATTAAGTTAGTTAAACTGTATTATATTTGAAAATATTTTTCAATTCTCAATTATAAATTGATAAATATTTTCTTAATGTTATGATATGAATGAATAAACGAATCAATTATAAATACTATTTCTATTTACAATTTTGAAAAAGACGGAGCGTGTTTAAAAATGTTACCAAATGGATTAATCGTGTCATGTCAGGCGTTACCTGACGAACCATTACACTCATCATTTATTATGTCAAAGATGGCTCTAGCAGCTTTTCAAGGTGGAGCGGTTGGTATACGTGCGAATACTAAAGAAGATATTTTAGCGATTCGAGAAGAAGTATCACTACCGGTTATCGGAATTGTAAAACGAGATTATGAAGGTTCTAATGTATTTATTACAGCAACTTCTAAAGAGGTGGATGAACTAATTGAAAGTGGATGTGAAGTAATTGCTTTAGACGCGACAACGCAAACACGTCCTAAGGAGTCCCTTGAAGAATTAGTTCATTACATTCTAGAGAAAGCACCCCATGTTGAAATTATGGCGGATATTTCAACTGTTGAAGAAGCCATCAATGCAGATCATTTAAACTTTGATTACATTGGCACAACATTACGTGGGTATACGTCTTATACAAAGGGACACATTCTCTTTGAAAATGATTTTGAATTTTTAAAAGAAGTATTAGAAAAGGTCAACGCGAAAGTTATTGCAGAAGGTAATGTCATTACACCTGAAATGTATAAAAAGGTAATTGACTTAGGCGTACATTGTACGGTTGTCGGTGGGGCAATTACACGTCCTAAACAAATCACTGAACGTTTTATAGAAGCTGTCCAACAAAAATAATTGCTTAATTTGGAGGCGTAAATCATGAAAATAACGAACTTAGTAGATAAAAAATTAGCGAGTGATTATGTTGCAATTGAACTATTGAACTTAATTAAAGATAAGCCTGATGCTATATTAGGGCTTGCTACTGGTGGCACGATGACAGATGTTTACCCACGCTTCTCAGAATTAGCATTGGCTAATCGAGTAAATTTAGCAAAGGTTCAAACATTTAATTTAGATGAATATGTAGGGTTAGCACCTGAACATGCTCAAAGTTATCATACGTATATGCATCAATTATTATTTGATCACAATGCTAGTTGGAATGCCGATAACATTCATATTCCTCAAGGCCATGTTGATGATTTAGAGCGTGAGGCAGGTCGTTATGAGAATCAATTGAAACAAATTGGTCAACCGGACATTCAGTTATTAGGTATTGGTGAAAATGGACATATCGGCTTCAATGAGCCTGGCACATCTTTTGAAAGTGAAACACGTGTGGTTGATTTAACTGATTCAACGATTAATGCTAACAGTGTTCATTTTGATCATATTGATGATGTGCCTAAACAAGCCGTTTCTATGGGATTGAATTCTATTATGCGTGCGAAACGAATCATCTTATTAGCATTTGGAGAACGTAAACGTGATGCAATTCATCAACTCTTGAATGGTGAAACAACTGAGTCATTACCTGCATCTATCTTGCATCAACATCCTAATGTAGAAATCATTGTTGATGACACTATTTTCAAACATTTATAGTTGACTACCCAAATAAAATAGAAAACAGAAAGTGGATTGATAGCCAATCCACTTTCTGTTTTTTCATTTTATGAATGTTTAAATAATTTTAAAATTAAATACATAATAATACTAATAACCGCAATTACTGAGAAAGTAATTAAGAATATTAATTCTGTTTGGTGAAATTCAAATGCTAAAGTAAAATTATTAAAACTTTTGAATGTGCTATAAACGATTAAATTAAGTAGGATTAATGCGATTAAAGCAATAATAGATAACCATGCTAACCAACTAAAGAAATGCTTAGCGTTAGGGAATCTGAAATCATTATTCATGAATGGACACCTCTCTTCCGTCGCTCGAGTTTCGTATCAAACATTTACTACATATATACACTAGAATGTATATCTTTAAACGCGAATAGAGGTTAGAGAGAATTTATAATAACTACATCAACCAATTTTTTTAATATTGATGTACAACTCCTGATTTAATTGTTTTATCAATACGAATCGTATCATTTACCACAACGATATCAGCATCTTTACCGATTGCTAAACTACCTTTATGGTCATCAATTTTCAATGCAATGGCTTGATTCAAACTCGTTACTCGCCATAAATTCTCTAATGAATCATGTGTATATTCAATTAAATTATACAAACCGTCATTCATTTTCAAGATGCTACCTGCTAAAGCGCCACTTGCTAAGCGAGCCTCTTTTCCTTTAACGATGACATTCTGTCCGCCTAAATCATATTCACCGTCTTCCATCCCTTTCGCACGCATTGCATCTGTGATGAGATACATGTGTTCATTTCCCTTTTGCTTATAAGCAATATGTACAGAAGCAGGATGTGAATGAATACCATCAACTATAATTTCTGTATTTAATTGTTCATTAGTCCACGCCGCACCGAAGACACCTGGATCGCGATGTTCAAATGGTGTAGCAGCATTATATAGATGTGTTACGTGTTTAGCACCATGGTCGACCGCTTCATTCGCTTGATCAAACGTTGCCACAGTATGCCCCATTGAAAAAATAATATCTTCATGTAATTGATTGAGTGTATCATGTGCACCTTCAACTTCAGGCGCAAAGGTAATAATTTTGATTTGCTGATTCGCAATTTCTTGGAAATGTTGAATCTTAGACGCTGACGGACGTTGCACATATTTAGGATTTTGTGCGCCAACTTTATGCTCTGAAATAAATGGACCTTCTAAATGAACACCACCTACTTCAGCAGCTTCTCCTCGTTGTTGATCAGCTTGATATGCCACAATATTTTTCAATGCCTTTTCAATATTAACATCAGATTGTGTCATCGTCGTTGCTAAAAATGTTGTCGTTCCCTCTGATAATAACTGTTCAGCCAAATGTTTCAAACCTTCATAAGAAGCATCCATTGCATCCTCGCCATAACCACCATGAATATGAATATCTATGAAACCTGGTAATACATTTTGACCTTTCACGTCGACTTGTTCTAATTCTCCAGTATACGTTCCTTGTTGAATATCACTTATTTTGCCATCTTCTACTACAAGATATCCATTTTCAATAACTTGCTTTTCCGTATAAATTTTACCATTTGTAATGACATAGTTTGTTGACATGATATACCTTCTTTTCTATTTAATTCTTCAAATTTTCATCTCAATTATAGCATTTCATTAGGTCGTATTTAGCCAATTTTCTCTTTTGGAAAAAGTTTTCAAAACAGAACACTATGACTTAGAAATCAAGATATTTCAAAAAAATTGAATTTTGAAAATATTTTATATTATAGGTATACTCAAACTAAATAAAATATAAAGGATGACTTAATTGAACAATGAATGACAAGCAAAAGAAAAACAATTATTTAGTATATGTGATATCCGTAACCATCATTGTACTTATTACTGCTATGGCCGGATTCTTTCCTAAAGCATTTGGCGTCTATGCACAGCATATTTATAATTTTATTTCTAATTCATTTGGTTGGCTGTTCTTACTTATTATTTTTATTTTAGATATCTTTTTAATCTTGTTAGCAATTTCTCGTTACGGTCGTTTCAAATTAGGCAGTGATGATGAAGAACCTGAATTTTCATTTTTATCATGGTTAGGTATGTTATTTTCTGCGGGACTTGGTGTCGGTATTGTATTCTGGGGTGTTGCTGAACCACTCACACATTATCTTCACTCACCGTTTCCAAAAGATGTTCCGAATCAATCAGCAGAGTCAGCGCGTGTAGCTATGGGGTATACCTTCTTCCATTGGGGTATTTCACAATGGTCTATCTTCGCCATGGCTGGACTTATCGTGGCATATTTTCAATTTAGAAAGAAGCGAGATGGTTTAATTTCTACAGCAATGGAACCTGTCTTTGGTCAAGCTTACAAACGTCCATTTCGAAATGTGATTGATATTTTAGCAATTATAGCTACAGTTATGGGGATTGCCACTTCTATAGGTCTTGGTATCATGCAAATTAGTGGTGGATTGAATCATGTCTTCCATGTACCAAATAATAACGTTACAAAAATTGCTATTACGGTACTCATGGTTTGTATTTTCTTAGGTTCTGCGATAACTGGATTAAATCGAGGCGTTAAATGGCTAAGTAACATCAATATTATTTTAGGCGCTGTTTTACTACTATTCATGCTTATCTTTGGAGACTTAAAATTCATCTTTGAATCTTATACTCTAGCAATCGGAGACTATATCAGACACTTTGTTGAATATAGCTTACGTATCAATCCATATTCTGGCAATAATGCTTGGATACAACAATGGACTGTCTTTTACTGGGCATGGGTAATCTCATGGTCACCATTCATAGGAGGATTCGTCGCTCGTGTATCTCGTGGACGTACAATTCGTGAATTTATCATGTGTGTTTTAATCGTACCTCCACTCATTTCATTCGTATGGATTGCAGGATTTGGTGGTATGGCCGTTAAGTTTGCTATGGGTGGCGATAACATCGCTAAATTAGTAGATAAAGATTACACAGTTGCTTTATTTGAATTACTATCAAAATTTCCATTAGCTGATATTACGAGCATAATAGCAGTCGTCTTAATATTCTTACTCATAGTGACAAGTGCAGACTCAACAACACATATTGTTGCTGGCATGGCAACAGGAGGTAGCGAGAATCCAAAGGTGAAACATAAAGTGATTTGGGGATTGCTCATCGGCGCTATTTCAGTTGCAATGACGATTGCAGGTGGTTTGACGAGTTTACAAACTGCATCCGTTGTAACAGGATTACCATTCTCTATCATTCTATTACTAATGACACTTTCTATTATGCGTGCGCTTCGCAGAGAACATACGAAGCACTTCCAAATGTCTTATATTGATGATGACAAAGATTATTCTATTCCATTAGAACAACGAGAAGATCATAATAAATCTAATGTAAAGGAACAAGACAAGGAACAAAACAATGAAGAAAAATAACAATATGGATCTGTACTTTAATTTACTGCCTTTAATAGGACTAATCATAAGTACATTTTTATTCATACTATATTTTGTCATTTATCGTGTAGATGATATTTGAATTATTGTAAGTTTATATTGTTTATTACCAATATTTGTGAATAGTTCTATCACTTTAGCATACAAACTTTTTAATAAATAGCGCATAGACTGCTCTTGTAATATGTGTAATTTTAAAATATTGTAGTAATAAGCACTTTCTATCATTAAGGGGAAACAAGGGGGATTATAATGAATTACAAACAGGCATCACCTGAAGTCTTACGTCAATTAATTCGAGATGGAGAACTTGTCGGTCACACAAGCGGTATGGCAGAGGGTTATATACAAGCTAATGTGGTTATATTGCCATCGAAATATGCTTATGATTTCTTAAAGTTTTGTTTTAGAAATCCAAAGACTTGCCCACTCTTAGATGTGTCAGAAATTGGCGCACATTCCTTTCCATATTATGGGCCTAATGCAGATATACGCACTGAAGTTCCGAAATATCGTATTTATGAACATGGTCAATTGATTAAAGAAGTTGATGATATCACTGACCTTTATACAGAAGATATGGTTAGCTTTCTAATTGGTTGTAGTTTCACTTTTGAGCATGCCATGTTGGAAGCTGGCTTACCTGTACGTCATATTGAAGAGGGTCATAATGTACCGATGTATCGTACAAATATACCAGCACATTCAAGCGGATACTTTAAAGGTAATATCACAGTTAGTATGCGTCCTATGACTATGACTCAAGCGATTAAGGCAACAGAAATCACTTCACATTTTAAGAATGTTCATGGCACGCCAATCCATATCGGCACACCAGAAGAACTAGGAATCACTGATATCGATAAGCCTGATTATGGAGAAGCTGTCACAATCAAACCTAACGAAGTTCCAGTCTTTTGGGGATGTGGCGTGACACCGCAATCTGTTGCACTTGATGCCAAACCTAAGTTAATGATTACACACTCACCCGGACACATGTTTATTACAGATATTAAAGATAGCGAATTAAATGATTAATTTTTTAAAAAGGGAGATACGCAGCTAAAAATTATGCTGAGATATCTCCCTTTATGTATTTATATTATCCAATGTGTATTAAAAGTTGATAAATAAGTGTGCCCGCATAGTTCCCTATGACATAACCCAATGTACCTATAATTAGTATCGGTCCAACAAGACCTTGCCATCCTTTACTGATAGCTAAAGCTGCTGCCGTTGTAGGACCACCAGCAGTAGCATTACTTGCCAACAGTATTTCTTCAATCTTAAAGTTAAATAACTTTCCTAGTATTAAACTTAAACCTAGATTGAAAATTAATATAATCATCACAAAGACAAATAATAGTGGTGCTGTTTTTATAATCGTCATAAATGAAGCAGGTGTTCCTATCACTACAAAGAATATGTAAATAATAAATGTTCCAATTTCTGAAGAACCGGCTAATTTATCAAAGAAATCTCCCCAAATAGCCACTGCCAATAATGTAAGTGTTGTAAGTAACAGGTATTGATCGCCAAAGAAAGAAACCAGTATCGTAAGTAGGACATTAGACTGCGGTATCACATGTTGAATGACCTCAGATAATTTAAAACTGATTGCTACTAATGCCACTGCAATCGCTATCGAAAGTGCAATATCTAATAATTGAATTTGCTTCGGTTGCCAATAAGATTGTTGCGTTTCTGGTGTTGACTCAGTTTGATAATCTGTCTTAAACCATCTTTTTATAATAGGTAAAGACGGTATTGCAATCAACAACATAAAGTACAATGCCATGACACTATTATCTGCAACGACTGTTGATGAAATCATGTCACTCGGTGTTTTAAACTTCGTGCTTAAAGCTGCAAAGTTCACGCCACCTCCTATATAACTTCCTGTCATCATCGCGCCAATTTTTGATAAATATGGAATCCATTGATGAAGTAAAATAAATCCTACCGTTGTCCCTATCAATGTTCCAACTGATGCAATTAAGAAGATATATAATAATCGACGACTTTCCTTCCAAATCTTTAAAATATTAGAACTGAACAATAATAAAGGAATTGATATTGGTACCGCGTAATCCCATACCGTATCATAAACCGGCGATTCAGTCGGGATAATCTTAAAATTGGATAATAACATAGCCCCTACTAAAGCAATGATGGCACCTGAAATGGTGCTTGCCCATTGATATTTCTGTTCTAAGAAGATACTGATTGTCGCCCAAACTATAATTATGGCCCATAATATCCACGTATCATCTTTTGCTATTAATGTCCCTATTGTAAACATCATCCCATCCCCCTTCTTTAGTAACATTTTATACTATTAATAATTTAATTTCGATATTCTATGCCATTTTTATAACGTTATAATCTACTGATAATAATTCTCAATGAAACGTAAAAATGCTCTGTACATTGCTAAAAAATAGGACTATTCTATGTATGAAAATGTTCGAAATTTGGAAAGAAGGTTTCTATATGAATAACTCTGTTAAATAAAAAAATTTATATTACCTCTAGTCATAGGCATACTTATAGCTGTGCTTGCCCCTTTCAGACCTGAATCATTAAGTCTGGATGCATGGCTAATGTTTGCTATATTCGTAGGTACCATTATCTGCTGTATCACACAACCTATGCCTATTGGTGCCGTATCGATCATAGGGTTCACGCTAACCGTTTTAGTTGGTGTTATCGATACAAAGACTGCCGTTCAAGGTTTCGGTAATCCAAGTATTTGGTTGATTGCAATGGCATTCTTTATCTCTAGAGGATTCGTTAAAACTGGACTCGGCCGTCGTATCGCACTTCAGTTTGTAAGATTATTTGGAAAGAAGACACTCGGTCTAGCATACTCACTTGTCGGTGTGGATTTGATTTTAGCACCAGCAACACCTAGTAATACTGCTCGCGCAGGTGGGATTATGTTTCCAATTATTTAGTCGCTTTCTAAATCGTTTGATTCTGACCCGAAACAAGGTACTGAGCGTAAGGTGGGGTCATTTTTAATATTCACTGAATTTCTTGGCAACCTTATTACTGCCGCGATGTTCTTAACTGCAATGGCCGGTAACCCACTTGCTCAGAACTTAGCTGAGAAGACTGCACATGTTCACGTTACTTGGATGAACTGGTTCTTAGCAGCCATCGTTCCTGGCATTGTGTCACTTATCGTCATACCATTTATTATTTATAAAATGTATCCGCCAACAGTCAAAGAAACACCTGATGCGAAAGATTGGGTCGAAAATGAATTAGCTGATATGGGGTCAATTGCTAAAGCCGAAAAATTCATGATTGGTGTATTTATTATCGCATTACTACTTTGGGTAGTAGGTAGCTTTATTGGTGTAGACGCAACATTAACTGCGTTTATCGCATTATCTTTATTACTTATCACAGGCGTATTAGATTGGAAAGATATTTTAAATGAAACTGGTGCTTGGAATACATTAGTGTGGTTCTCAGTGTTAGTGATGATGGCAGATCAACTGAATCAATTAGGCTTTATTCCATGGTTAAGCCATACTATCGCAAACAGTTTAGGCGGTCTAAGTTGGCCAGTCGTCCTTGTTATTCTAATAATCTTCTATTTCTATTCACATTATTTATTTGCCAGCTCAACCGCTCACGTCAGTGCAATGTACGCAGCATTACTTGGTGTAGCCGTTGCTGCAGGTGCACCACCGTTATTTAGCGCATTAATGCTTGGTTTCTTTGGTAACTTAATGGCCTCTACAACACACTACAGTAGTGGCCCTACGCCTATTCTTTATGCAGCTGGTTACGTCACTCAGAAACGTTGGTGGCTCATGAACCTAGTCTTAGGCGTTGTGTACTTTGTAATCTGGCTCGGTTTAGGTTCATTATGGATGAAACTGATAGGATTGATGTAACTATATTAAGGGAGAGAAACTTGTACAAGTAAGAGTTTCTCTTTGTGATTTTTTCAGAATTTTCTATTTAGTTTATAAATATTAACGGTATAATGAATTTATCTAAATACTTATTACAGAATAAAAGTGACAACTATGAATGAACCTCAAGAAAGCACTCTAAAAGACTTAGCGTTATGTATTAAGGCTAGTCAAATGGTAAACGAGCAAAATAATATAATTGATGAAGAAAATATCTATATTAGAGATAAAGTAATTAAAATTATACGTAGAAATGCATTAATATATCGATTAGTTATTTTTATATTATTTTTCTTATTATTATCATCTATATATTTAAAATTCAGATATGTACTACTTGGTTTAATAGTGCATATAATATATTTCATCAGAATTAAAAAATATTCTAAAAATAATCCTGCTTTTCTCAACTCTATGAAATACTCGTTTACACGTAATAGATTAATTCATAAAAATCATTTTACTTCTTCAATTAATAGAATTAATGAAGCCAATAAAGTTAAAAATGAAGTAGCAACTGTTTTAAATGAAATAGATATATATAAACGTATTCCAGAGAAATATTGTAATGCTTATGCTGCATCTAAAATGTATGATTATTTTCTTACATATCGTGCTGACAACATAAAAGAGGCAATTAACCTGTTTGAGCTTGAAGAACATCAATCAAGATTAGAAGCCAAACAAGACTATATTATAAAGCAAAATGACCAAATACAAATTGAGATGTTTTAGCTTCTAGATACGCTGCTGAACTTGCTACACGTGAATCTAGAAAAGCCAAAATCAGTGCTTCAAATGCAAGTTTAAACTCGTTCTTAAATTTATTAAAAAAATAATAAAAATACAATTGTGTGGTGTGCAAATATGCACCTTACAATTGTTAGCGCCGTCATTACCTTAATCGGTAATGGCGGTTTTTTGCGCACTCTTCATTTTCTTTTTTCCCAATCACATACCGTTCTTTTGAAAGTCAGAGAGGTCTCTGAAGCAAATCGTAAAGTACGTTATGCAGCATCTGATGCTCACAAAGTACGTGAAAACATAGAACGTTTATAAAATAATAGAAGCCACTTATCTAGTTACATTGATAGTTAAGTAGTTTTGTTTTATTCTTCATTATTTTCCAAAATAAGCGTGTCATGGTTACTTTTTAAATTTAAAAATTCTTCTTCTGTCAAATTTCTCTGACATATACTTACGCTATTATCGCTTTTTTTCAAATTACCTTTTGATATTTTTCCACTTGAAACCTGATTATTATGTCTACTTTTAAAGAAATAAAAATATTCATCTTCAATTTCTTTTAACATTTCTTTAGTATCTTCATCATTAACTCTATAATCATTTTTTAATACCGTCTCAATAAGATTTTTCCATACTAAATCATATCTTCTAAAGATGAATATAGGTTGGACTTTATTGCTTAAATCACCTTGAAGATATAATGCTATTCTTCTTAAAATAATACGAGCACCTAATAGTACCGTATTTACTTCTGTTTCAACTAGCTCTCTACCGAAGTTATTTTTTCCAAAACCTAATTTGGGTTCTTTCGAACGAAATGGAAAAATTTCAAGATTACACGTCTTTAATTTTTCAGCATTCTCTTTTACTGTATAATAATTCTCTTCTTTTCCTAACTCTTTTTTTAGCTTTCGAAAAACTTTAGTATTCTCGTTATCACTTGTTAACAGAGGATAAAAATACTCTCCTAAATAATAAAACCTATTCGTTAATTTTTTTACACCACTCATTAATTCTTTGAAGTTGGATTCATCTAATTTTATTAAGTTCAATAGCTCTTTACTTAACATTGAGCTTTCAGTATCCACAATATGCTCTTTAATTCTTTCTTCATTTGAATAGTTTGAGAATTTTGCACTTAAATCCCCAGTATCTGTGATTTCAAATTCATCAAAAAAATCTTCTAGATTTTCAGGTTCACTTTTATTATCCAAAATAGCAATATTAGGATTAAGTAAGCATTGAAAAATTGTTGATTTATCAATATCTCCATGTATTTGGTTTGGTAAACCATAATGTATATTTTTAGGAAATTGATTTCTATTATCTGTTTTTAAATACTTATTTTCTAAATTCTCTTCAATCGCTAGCCAAGAAAAGTTTTCACTGTTGTAATTGAAATCACCAGTAAAATAACTAGATTCATTCTCTTTATCCATTAGCTTTAAATAATTATTAATAAGATGTGTAGCTCTCTCTTGTTCCCATGGATTGTATTTTTCCATAAATTCTTTTTTATTAAATATTGTATTATCTAATAAGATCTTTTCAAATTTCTCTTCCATTTGTCCTCGCCCCATTCCTAATAAGTGAGACTTCTACGATAACGTTTATGTTTCGTGATAGTCGTCTCATCACTTACATTTAATCATTTAACAAGGACAATATATGGGGTTATATTATTAATTCGTAATTCAGTGATTTCTGTCGTCTTTTTCTCTAAGTTTGCCTAAATTAACTATGCCTATAGTAAGTGGCGCATATAAAAACATTAATGCATATGCCACATTAACACCCATTACAAAATAAAATATACAGAATACCCATATACCCACTACTATTAATAAAATGTTATGCCAACGTTTATCTCCAAATTATGATTGTTTAGATGACATGTTATTTTTATCCTTTTCTAAATATTATTCTCTTTTATCTTATCAAATATCAAAGTCTTCCTAAATTACCCATCAATCTCAAATCCTAGATCTTCAATCATTTGATAATCGAGTTCATTCGGTTGTCCCCCTGTAATCAGATAATCACCTACAAAGATGGAATTGGCTGCTTTTAATGAGATGGCTTGTAAAGAACGTAAATGGACTTCACGCCCACCTGCAATACGTATTTCTTTAGATGGATTGATGAGTCGAAACATCGTGATAATTCTCAAACATTTCATCGGTGATAACAAATCGAGTCCGCCAAATTTTGTCCCTTTGATTGGATGTAAGAAATTAATTGGAATACTATCAGCGTCAATTTCCTTCAACGCAAATGCCATATCAATAATATCCTCATTCGTTTCCCCCATCCCACATATCACACCAGAACATGGTGAGATGTGATTCGCTTTCATGATTTCAACCGTACGTACACGATCTTCATATGTATGTGTCGTCACGACTTCGCTATGGTAACGTTCACTCGTATTTAAATTATGATTATAACGATCTACACCCGCTTCTTTTAACTTCTCAGCTTGTGCTTCATTCGTTAACCCTAGACATGCACAAATTTTAAGTTGAGGATGCAACGCCTTAATATCATGAACCGTCTCACAGATATGATCAACCTCTCTATTTGTAGGCCCACGTCCACTCATGACAATACAATATGTGCCAATGTGATTGTCTGTCGCTACCTGTGCACCAGCTTTAATTTTGTCAGGTTCTACTAACGCATAGCGTTGTTTTTCTTTCATTTTCACCGATTGACCGCAATAGCCACAGTCTTCTGGACAAATTCCACTCTTCGCATTTAATATCATATTGAGTTTCACTTTTTTTCCGAAAAAGTGTTTTCGAATGATATATGCCTCATTTAATAATTCAAATGTATCAATCGTTTCATCTTCAAATAATGCTAAAGCTTCTTCTTTACTTAGTACGTCTTGATTTAAGATACGTTCTGCTAAATTTAATCTCATGTTGTTAAACTCCTTACTTTAAAAAATCCCGTAAAAACCTAAATGTAAACTTTATATATAAGTAAGTTTACATTAACAACGTGAAAAATTAAATATTTAGCTAGAAATTAACCAAAACAAAAGGCTGGAATGTATTAAAACATCCCAACCTGTATCAACATATTCTCCGTACTAGTCATCATTGCAAGGCAACCAAATCTTTTTAACACATTCGATTTATGCCTTGCGCCCTACTCTTCATCGTAATTTTTCTCTAATTTACGCAATTCATCGCGTGTTTTCTTCTGCAGTCCTTCTCCGTAATCCATCATTTGAACGATGTCTTTAAACGCCGCATGTGGAATGGCAAGTTCATCTAATTCATCTGGATGTACATGTAAATCAATGTCATCTTCACGTCCTTCTGCCAATTTATGAACGAAGTCAGGTTCTGTGACAAATGGTGATGACATGCCAACCATATCAGCGTTATTTAAAGCATCTAGTGCTGTTTCAGGTGTATTAATACCACCACTCGCAATCAACGGCACACGTCCATTTAAATACTCATATACGACCTGATTGACGCGACGTCCATAATTATCGCCTGGTGTACGCGTCTTATTCTGATAAATATTGCGTCCCCAACTTGCGATAGCCAAATAATGAATATTTGCGACTTCCATGACCCAATCTAAATGTTGATTAAATTCATCAACTGTATAGCCTAAATCACTACCTCTTGTCTCTTCAGGTGTCGCTCTGTAACCGAATATGAAATCACTTGGTGCCTCTTCATCGATGACTTTTTGTACTGCCTGCATGACTTCTAAGCCAAAGCGTGCTCGGTTCTCTAACGAATCTACACCATATTGATCATGTCGTTGATTGGAGAATTTAGAGAAGAAAGTTTGAATGAGTAAACGTTGTGCAACGGAGATTTCAACGCCATCAAATCCCGCTTGAATTGCTCGAGATGTTGCATCGGCATATTGTTGTATGACGTCATGAATTTTCTCCACCGACATTTCTAAAACGTCATGTTTAATTGGAGAGTGTAACGTCATTGGACTTGGGCCATAGACTTCCCCATAATTCATAATCGCAGTATTTGAGAATCTTCCAGCATGTGCAAGTTGAATTATCGCTTTATGGCCATCTTGTTTCATAGCTTGAGCCACTTTTCTTAAACCGGGAATGCAGGCATCATCAGAAATATTAAATCCATATTCAAACAACTGACCATATGGCTCAATATATGCTGCGCCAGTCACTTGCAATCCTGCTGAATCAGCACGACGTTTCGCATAACGTATGTCTTCCTCTGTAATATGGCCTTCTTTAGTAGAAGAATTCGTCGTCATGGGCGAAAGGACAAATCGATTAGCTAATGTAATGCCATTAGGTAATGTAATAGGTTCTAGCAATGGTGCGAATTTCGACATTTATGACATCCTCTTTCGTTCTTTATGTATTATTTTCAAAGTATCATGCTTTATGACATTACTCAATCGACTTGTTTGTGAACTGTTTGGACACCCCTTTTCAGGAAAAGAAGAAAAGCATTAGAACATTTGTGTGACGTATAAACTAAATTCCTACAAAATTTCACTAAACACGTTAAAATGGTGGTGGGTATTATAATTAAGGGACTAAACAATTAACTTTGGAGATGAGCGCCAAGTGGATTTCAATATATTAGATTACGCCATGATTGATGAAGGCAAGAATGCGACACAAGCTTTACAAGATACCACAAGACTTGCGAAACTCGCTGATGATTTAGGCTACAAGCGTTTCTGGTTAACAGAACATCATGATGTTCCAGCGTTTGCGAGTGGTAGTCCTGAACTCTTAATGATGCATTTGTTAGGGGAAACGAAGCGTATTAAGTTAGGCTCTGGTGGCGTCATGTTGCCTCACTATAGCCCGTTTAAAGTGGCCGAAAATTTTAAAATGCTAGAGGCACTCCATCCTGGTCGGGTTGACTTGGGTATCGGCAATAATCCAGGTACAGCGGTGGTCAAACGTGCAATGGATGAGGACAAACGTGACTATCTTGATTATTCACAAAGCATTGAAGATATTCGTCATTATTTGACGCGAGCACCAGAGGAACAACGTGTAGGACAAGTCATTAGTCAACCTCACCTATCACGTCATCCAGAAATGTGGCTCTTAAGTGCGAGTCAACGCTCAGCTAAATTAGCTGCTACACAAGGCATGGGCTACACCTTAGGAACATTCTTATTACCTAGCCAAGATAAGATTGATGCAGCTAAAGCGTCAGTAGAAACGTATCGTGAACACTTTCAACAAACTGCGTTAAACATGTCACCCACAGTCATGTTAACAACGTTTGCGATTGTAACGGACACTGAAGAAGAAGCGCAAGACCTACTACACGCTCTTGACGTATGGTTATTAGGGAAACGTCAATTTGCCGAGTTCGACCGCTTCCCATCTATCGAAACAGCAAGACAATACAACTTAAGTGAACGTGATAAACGTGTCATAACTCAGCACCGTGCACGTATCTTAGCTGGCACAATCGAGCAAGTGAAACCCCGCTTGGACGCAATGATCCAAGAATTTAAGGCGGATGAGGTCTTAGTCGTACCGCTATTACCAGACATCGATCAACGATGTCGAACGATTGAACACATAGCACAAGCGTATTTATAAATAGAGAAAGGATGAAATGAAATGGCTAAATTAGCTAATTATTTATATGTCGAAAAGGTAGGAAACCAATATATTTATCGCATGACACCTGAATTACAAGATGACGTAGGTACAGTAGGTTATGTAGAATTTATGGGACCAGACGACGTTAACGTCAATGATGAAATTGTAAGTATCGAAGCATCGAAAACTGTATTAGATGTGCAATCTCCACTTGCAGGTAAAATCGTCGAACGTAATACGAAAGCTGAAGATGAACCAGCGATTTTAAATTCTGAAAAACCAGAAGAAAATTGGTTAGTTAAATTAGAAAATGTAGATGAAGCAGCATACGACGCATTACCAGATCCAGATGAGGACTAAATGCCAGTGAACCAACAAGAACGTTTAGCTTATCTTATTGAAACGATGTGGAAGGAACAATATGGCGACAAGCCTTTAGACTTCCCTCACACTGACACAGAACAATGGGAACTTTATCGAGGTTTAGCCAATGTGCGCCCTCCAAAGCCTGTCAGTTCTGAGTACTTAGATATTCAAGATGCCTATTTATCTACATTAAACAACCAACAAGACATTAAACATATTGATGATTTAACGCCTGTTTCAGATGAGCCATTATATTTATGGCAAGGTGACATCACAACACTTGATATTGACGGTATCGTCAACGCAGCGAATAGCCGATTCTTAGGATGTATGCAAGCGAATCACGACTGCATAGATAACATTATTCATATCAAGGCTGGTGTACAGTTACGTTTCGATTGCGCTCATATAATTGAGCAACAAGGACGTAAAGAAGGTGTTGGTAAAGCAAAGATTACCTCTGCTTATAATTTACCAGCCAAGTATGTCATTCATACAGTTGGCCCGCAAATTCGTAAACAACCTGTATCTCAGATGAATAAAGATTTACTTGCACGTTGTTATCATAGCTGTCTAGCGCTTGCCGATGAAAAGGGGTTAAGACACTTAGCATTCTGTTGTATTTCAACAGGTGTCTTTGGATTCCCACAAGATGAGGCAAGTCGTATAGCGATTGAAACGACACGTCAATATTTACATGAAACTGGCTCAGAGTTGAAAGTACTCTTTAATGTATTTACAGATAGAGATTTAGAACTATATAAGGAGGCTTTCAATGACAACAACAGATAACCCAACGCATAACGAGAATTGGATAGCGCTTGATAAGGCGCAACAACAAGACGCCACTCAAACGGATATCTTGGCACAAGCCATTGATGAAGCTGATGCCATTGTTGTTGGCATAGGCGCTGGTATGTCTGCTTCAGACGGTTTCACTTACATTGGTGAACGTTTTACGCAGAACTTTCCCGACTTTATTGAGAAATATAATTTCTTCGATATGTTGCAAGCGAGTTTGCACCCGTTTGATAGTTGGCAAGAATATTGGGCATTTGAAAGTCGTTTCGTGAAGTTGAACTACTTAGACCAACCTGTCGGCCCTTCTTACGTTGCACTTAAAAAGATACTTGAACACAAGGATTATCATATTATTACGACCAATGCAGATAATGCCTTTTTAGTGGCAGATTATGATTTAAATAAAGTATTCCATATTCAAGGAGAATACATTCTTTGGCAATGTAGCCAACACTGTCATGCACAAACATATCGTGATGATAATGCCATTCGCGAAATGGTAGCTAAACAAGAAGACATGAAAATCCCATATGAGTTGATTCCACATTGTCCAAAATGTGATGCCCCTATGGAGATTAACAAACGTAAAGCACAAGTTGGCATGGTTGAAGATGCAGATTTCCATGCACAATTAGATCGCTACAATCATTTTCTAGATACTCATAAGAATGGCAAAGTGTTATATCTTGAAATTGGTATTGGTTATACGACACCACAATTTGTGAAACATCCTTTCCAACGTATGACGCGTCACAATCCCAATGCCGTGTTTATGACGTTAAACAAGAAAGCGTATCGCATCCCTAAATCAATTCAAGATAGAACCATTCATCTCACTGAAGATATAGCATCATTAATCATTAACGCACAAAGACAATTAACAACTTAGGAGACGAAAACATGTATTTAATAGAACCTATTCGTAATGGTAAATATATCGATGATGGCGCCGTAAACTTGGCGATGCAAGTATATATTAATAACAATATCTTTCTAGACGAAGATATTTTACTTCCTTATTATTGCCAACCTAAAGTAGAAATCGGTCGTTTCCAGAATACAGCGGTTGAAATCAATCAAGACTACGTCGATGAGAACAACATTAAAGTCGTACGTCGTGATACAGGCGGTGGCGCAGTTTACGTCGACGATGGTGCCGTCAACGTATGTTGTATTTTAGAACAGGATACATCCATTTATGGTGATTTCCAACGCTTCTATCGCCCTGCTATTCAAGCGTTACATAATTTAGGCGCAACTGACGTCATTCAAAGTGGTCGTAATGATCTCGCTTTAAATGACAAGAAAATTTCAGGTGCTGCGATGACATTATTGAATAACCGTATTTATGGTGGTTATTCATTACTATTAGATGTCGATTACGACGCCATGGTCAACGTATTAAAACCAAACCGTAAGAAGATTGAATCTAAAGGCATCAAATCAGTACGTGCCCGCGTCGGTCAAATCCGCGATGCGTTAGACCCTAAATATCAAGACATCACCATTCATGAATTCAAAGATCTCATGATTAAGCAAATTATGGGAATAGATGACATTAAAGATGCCAAACGCTATGAATTAACAGACGAAGATTGGGCTGGCATCGATCAATTAGTCGCTGAAAAGTATGATAATTGGGAATGGAACTATGGCCGTTCACCACGATATGAATACAATCGAAATGAGCGCTTTAGTTGTGGCACAATTGATATTTCCCTATCAATTGAACATAACCGTATTGCCGCTTGTCGTATTTATGGCGATTTCTTTGGTCAAGGTAACATTCACGATGTTGAAGAACATTTAATTGGTACGCGTATGGTCAAAGCTGACTTGATTGAACGTTTGAATGACATTGATTTAAAGTTCTACTTTGACAATCTTAGCGTAGAAGAATTTGTGGCATTTATATTGAGTTAATTACAATAAAGTAATTTGAAGTCGCATTTTACACTTTCTGATATTGAAATATTTTAACAAGTTTCATAATACATTTAGTAAACATCAATCCCCTCACTACGCCAACTAGTGAGAGGATTTTTAATACCCAAAAGACCACTAAAAAACCTGAGCTTACGTATGTAAATCACACACATTAAGCCCAGGTTCAACTTATTTATTAAAATGTATTGAGTGTTATTGTATAACCATGTCAAAAGTTAATCGCGTTTATTATTTTTTAATTAATGTACCAATTTTACCGTCTAGGGCATCTCCTAAATCTTCAAGAGATGTAATTAATACACTACCTTCCGGATTTTTCTCGATAAATTGTAATGCCGCTTCTACTTTAGGTAACATACTACCTTTTGCGAATTGACCGTCAGCAATATGTTGATTCATTTCATCCACTGTTACTTCACCTAAAGCTTCTTGATTATCTTTACCGTAATTAATATAAACATAATCTACTGCTGTTAAGATAATTAATTGATTTGATTTTAAGTGTGCCGCAAGTAAAGCGCTTGTTTTATCTTTATCGATAACAGCATCGACGCCTTTATAGTTACCTTCTTTTTTAACAACTGGGATACCGCCACCACCAGCTGCAATAACTAATGTACCGTGTTTAATTAATGTTTCAATGCTATCTAGTTCTACAATGTTGATTGGCATTGGAGAAGGTACAACACGACGATAACCTCGTCCAGAGTCTTCTACGAATTTGTAACCTTTTTCTTCCATTGTTTGTTCCGCTTGTTCTTTTGTATAGAATAAGCCAATTGGTTTCGTAGGATTATTGAATGCTTGGTCATCACCATCTACTTCAACTTGAGTCACTAATGTAACCACTTGTTTATCAATATTTAAAGCATGAAGTTCATTTAATAAACTTTCTTGTAATTGATAACCAATATAAGCTTGACTCATTGCGCCACATTCTGGGAATGGAAACGCTGGTCCTTGACCATTTTCAGCTGCATAATTTAATCCTAAATTAATACTGCCGACTTGTGGTCCATTACCATGGCTGATTACAACTTCATAACCTTTTTGGATTAAGCTAACTAATGATTTAGCTGTTCCTTTAACTAATTCTAATTGCTCTTCAGGTGATTGTCCTAAAGCGTTACCACCTAAAGCCACTACGATTTTAGACATAGGTAGGTCTCCCTTCAATTATTCTCCTAAAGTTGCAACCATTACAGCTTTAATAGTGTGTGCTCTGTTTTCAGCTTCTTGGAAGACAACAGATTGTTCACTTTCAAAAACTTCGTCAGCAACTTCCATTTCAGTTAAGCCATATTTTTCTTGGATTTCTTTACCAATTTTAGTTTCAGTATCGTGGAATGATGGTAAGCAGTGTTCAAAGATGGCACGTGGGTTACCAGTTTTTTCCATCATTTCTTTAGTTACACGATATGGTTCTAATAACTTGATACGTTTTTCCCAAACTTCGTCAGGTTCACCCATTGATACCCAAACGTCTGTGTAGATAACGTCTGATCCTTTAACACCTTCATCGATGTCATCAGTTACTAAGATTTCGCCACCATTTTTAGCTGCGATTTCTTTACAACGTTTTAATAACTCATCAGTTGGATTTAATTCTTTAGGGCAAACTAAGTGGAAAGTCATTCCCATGATAGCTGCACCTTGCATTAATGCATTTGCTACATTGTTACGTCCATCTCCAACATATGTGAAGTTGATTTCATGGTAAGGTTTTTTCAATACTTCTTTTGCTGTTAAGAAGTCAGCAAGTACTTGAGTTGGATGATCTTCATCTGTTAAGCCGTTCCACACAGGCACACCTGAATATTTCGCTAATTCTTCAACAGTACGTTGTGAGAAGCCGCGGTATTCGATTCCATCATACATACCACCTAATACACGAGCAGTATCTTTCGCAGATTCTTTTTTACCCATTTGGCTTCCAGTTGGTCCAAGATATGTCACGTGAGCGCCTTGATCATATGCTGCAGTTTCAAACGCACAACGTGTACGAGTAGAATCTTTTTCAAAAATTAATGCGATGTTTTTACCTTTAAGTTTTTGCTGTTCTATACCGGCGTATTTCGCACGTTTTAAATCCTCTGATAGATTTAGTAAAAACTCAACCTCTTTTTGTGAAAAGTCTAATAGTGTTAAAAAACTTCTGTTTCTTAAATTTTGCATCTTGTACAACTCCTTTGTGATATCTTTCACATGTATTGTAAGCGATTGCAAAATATAATACAACACTTTTTAAATAACTTTATAAATTATTTATGTATAATTGACAAAATGTTTACAATAACATGTTTTTTGATATATTTACAATTTTTAGCGCTATAATGAAAGTGATTACTATGATTTTTACGATTTTATTATTACACATAAAACAGTATTATTAAACTTATTTAGTAAATACTTTCTTTTAGGGATTTATATACCAAAAACCTTCTTTGTAATGACAATACAAAGAAGGTTTATTTTTAATACTATGCGTCTTTAGCACCTCGATCAATCATATCTTGTTTAGTAACAATTGGATATTTCTTAAATACGAGTGAACCAATCCAACCTGCAAGTCCACCAACGATAGCCATGACAACGCCATAAATAACGACTGTCATTGGATTGTTAAAACCAAACATTACAAGGAATCCAGCAATCGGTGTTGCTGTACCTGTCGCATCATTGATCATGCCAGATAATGCGATTATTAAACCTGCAGCTGCTCCACCAAAGAAATTCGTTATGTAAATTGGAATTGGGTTAGCTGACACTATATCTGCTTGTGACAAAGGTTCTATGCTTACTGAAATCGTTGACTTGCGATCACCTAATTTTAAACGATGGAATAATGTACCGTTTATAAATGCCGAACTAAATGCTGCCATTGCCCCGATTGCCATAGGTATACCTGTTAGTCCTAATAAAGCTGTTAATGCCATTGAACTTAATGGCGCAGTACCAACAACTGTAATAATACCGCCAAGAACGATACCCATAAATATTGGATTCGTATCTGTACTACTTTGAATAATGTCACCAATTTTTAAAAGTGTATTATTAACGACTGGCGTTAAACCTGCTGCAATCAATCTTGCAAGTGGCGCAAGTAGAACTACTGAACCAATCAAATCAACGCCATCTGGAACATATTTCTCTGTATACTTCATAACGTAACCGATAAGGTAACCTGCGAAGAAACCTGGTAAGAGATCCATACCACCACAGGCAGCACCAATAACTAGTGCATAGACTGGAGATACACCAATCGCAAGCGCAGTTAATCCAGCTGCAGCAACACCGCCAAGACCTCCCGCAGCATCCCCTAACTCTTCCAGAAATTTGATTCCGAATACTTCTCCACCAACATACTTGTTGAATGCTTCGACTAAGAATGTCGCAATAGCCGCATTTGCCAGTGCTCCCATCGCACGCATTCCGTTAGGCGCTTTATACGTAAATAATGTAAAAATAATAAGAACTAAAATTAAGAATAAAGTACCAATTAGTAAATCCATAAAATTTTTCCATCCCCTTGTAGATAATAAAAAAATGAGAATATAAGTTAACTGTTTTAGACGTTTAAAGTTATCTTTCATCCTCGTTTGGTGACTATTTTACTAAAAAAACAAATTATATTCCACGGAATTTATTATTTTTTATGTAAAAAGCAAAATTAATACTATGCAAAAGAATATATACGAATTTCGCATTTAATATTATTATTTGTTAATTGGAATGACTTTTTATTCATTATTAGCGTAGCACAATTTAAAGTAGATTACTTTTGATTTAAATAAAGTTAATATTTTTATTCTTTTGTTTGTAAAAAGAATTTTATTTTAATTTGACTGGGTATTTATTAAAAGTAGATACATAATTGATGTATTTGTTTTGGGGTAATCATTGCATTAGTAATTTCTTACGTGTTGAATTACATGCTCTTTTCTTTTCAATTTAGATTGAATTACTCACACTTCCTTAAATTATAGAGTACATTTATGAATCACTAATGATCCCATGCCGATAAAATGTATCCTTACTATACATTTTATTAAAAGCCAATAATTGTATTTTCCCAAAACGTCAATATGGCCGTTAAAGCACTTATAGTTCCCCCAATGCTATAAGTGCTTTTGCTATGTATAAAACAAGGGAATGAAACTGAATTCAAGTTAAATTCTGTCCCACTCCCTACCCCATATTATGTCTTAAATATTACCTTGGGCATCTGCAGTTTTTATAAATGCTATAACTCCCTCTATTATTCCAATTACACCAGGAATACCTGTCCAACAAAATAATATATATAATAGTGCTTTACCATATTGTTTTCTATAAAATCTATGTGCCCCCAAGCCACCTAAGAAAAATGCTAACGCTGCATAAACATATTTATTCACTATAAGTTCATCTCCTTTAACCAAATGATTTAAAGAAACGCCAAAAAGTTCTGTCATCTCCAATAATGAATGTATGTCTGGAGAACTGACATCCCTTTCCCAATTTGAAATAGAATGTCGAGAAACATTTAATTTTTCTGCCAACCTCTCTTGAGACATCTTTTTAGACTTCCTTAAGTTTCTAATACGTTCTCCTACACTCTTGGTTTTCAAATTGATCCGCTCCTTTACGTTGCCATCATATGGTTAAAATCTTGTTTATTCTAGCGAAAATTGTGAACAAATACGTTATTTTTGTAGAAATTTTGCGATATGCAATTAATTTTGTAATTTAAGACCTTCCGGAATAGAGGGTCAGTCTAAAATTAAAAATTATAAATATGGTTTGATTTCTTGATAGTTTTAATTAAAAATAAAGCAATTAAACTAAAAATCACTATTCCAACAAGTCCAGTTGAACCATAAAGTAATGGATTGAATTGTGATTCTTTTATAGAGAAAGTAGTTACAGTACTTGAAAATTGATTTAAAATTCCGTGCATTATCGCTGGGACAAAGATATTTCCAGATTTGATATATGAATAAAATAGAATAATGCCAAACGGAATACACACTAATATCATCATTATATTTCCTAGAATTGGATGATTAGGATAATTATGTCCCATTAAGATAAGAGGGAGATGCCATAATCCCCATATAAAGCCGCCTAAAATTAATCCTTTTGTTACTCCAATATTGGTCAATTTAGGGTACATGAAAGCTCGCCAACCTAACTCTTCACCTAGATAAGCAATCATACTAAATAGTATACCTATTGATAGATTAAGTATTATTGGAATCAATAAGTTGATAAATAGTGGTACATCTGGTAGGAAAATAAAAATATCTTTCATTCTATCTTGTTGTTCTGTGCTATTTAGAAATTGATTGGGATTCAACATATAAGAAACTAAGTATATAATTATCAAAGCCAATAGCATCATCAATGGATGTATAAACCAATTTTTAATTTTACCTAATCTAAGTCCGAAGAACTTCCAAAATTTTTTGTCACGATAATAAATTGCCCATACAATGATTGCCGTAATAGCAGGAAACAACATCGTTAAACTCGCAATTATTGAGAAAGCTTGAAGTCCGCCGATTAAATAAACAAGACCTTCAATACTATAGGTTAAAACGAACACTAAAATAATATATGTAAGTAATGAACGACGCATCGTTGATTTGGTACCTCCTTATTGTTGATTTAGTTTTTGGTACTTTCTTTTTCTGAACCAAAGTAGAATAGCTAAAATAATCGCACTTCCTATGTATAATCCAATCAATAATCCTAATGTGCCAAAAACGCCTTGTTGTGTTTCATGAAATTTAATGATAGATTGGCTTGAACTCATAAAGATAAATCTAGTCGTTTCTAGACAAACTAAATGAAACAGCATATTCGCCCATAAGGAACCTGCAAATTCTCTATATAGTTGTAACGTGATGCCAAATATAAAAAACTGAATCATTAAACCTACAACTGACAATAGTTCTGGATTACCTAAATGTATTAAGTTTGAAATAATATGTACTGAACCGCCAATAATCGCAAATAATACCGGTTGGATAAATAATGATGGAATAAATTTAAACTTTTTTCGTAACTCATTTAATATCAATCCACGAATCAACACTTCTTCTGGAAAAGCCTCATATAATACTGCGAAAAGACAATTAAATAAAAACATTACCCAAATATGTATATCCGTACTTACGCTCACATTTTGCATTAGACCTGTACTAATACCTATTACTAATACGATAAATGTAATTAAAAATGGTAGTGCCAATGCTATGATTAAATCTCGCTTATTACTATACCCTTTTAATTTAATTTCTTTTAAAATGTCTGGGTTCTTTGAGTGAATGTACTTTAATGTTATCAATGTCCCAACGGTAAATATAATTCCACTTATCAGTTGACCAATAGGTTTCGCTAGATATCTACACACTAATGGCGGTGTTATGTATAACAAAGATAAAGGAATAAAGACACCTAAAGATTTAGTTGGTAAACGTCTTCAATATCCTGGAGCCCCTGGCCTAGGAGGTATTGCTATTGCTAAAACAATGATTGAAGCTGATAGTGTAACATACAAAGAAGGAGATATAACACCAGTTAATAATAGTTTTTATCATACTGACGCACTATTAAATGATAAAGCAGATGCTGCCACACTTATATTTGAAAACTTTGAGATTCTTGAAGCAAAAAGTAAAGGCTTAAATGTAGATTATTTTGCATTAAAAGATTATAACGTGCCAGACTTTTGCCAATTAATTTTTATTACAAGTCCTAATAAATTAAAAGCGGATAAAGAAAAAATCAATAAATTCCTTAAAGTCATAAAAAAAGCAATTCAATACATTAATACTCATCTCGAAGAGGTAGTCGATGTTTATGCTACATTTATTCAAACGGATATAAGTAATCAATTAAATAAAGACACAATCATTGCAACTACCAAATGTTTTACTAATGATTTATCTATGAGCCCAGAATTTTATGATGACTTACAATTATGGCTTAAGGAAAATGGCAAAATTGAAACAACTATAGATGCTAGCGAATACTTTAATAACCATTTATTATTTAACAGAACTTCTAAATAATAATGATAAGAGCACACTAGATTTCAGATTAGCGTGCTCTTAATTTATATATTATTTCTCAGATTTCGAAGCTTTGCGTTTTCTAATAAATGCTAAGCCTAAACCGCCAAGTAACACTGACCATAGCGTTGTGTTTGTTTCAGTTTGACCTGATTTTGGCAGTTCTTTTTTTACGTTATCAGTCGAAGTATTTGAATGGTTTGCATTCTCAGATACTACACTTCCATGGTTAGTTGCCCCTACGTGATGACTTAAAGATTTTGTGCTTACCACACTCAAGTTATGAGTGTTAGAATTTATTGTTTGCTTATCATGGCTTTCTTCTTGATGATTTACATGGGCACCATGATTCATATTGTGTGAAGCATCTTTACTCTCTACATCTTCATGTGACTGTGCTTTTGTATCATTGTTATCTTCTTGATCTGAGATAACCTCGTCGCTACCATCTTCAAAAATGTCTCCGTCGATTTCATAAAGTGGTTCTAAGCCTTCATCATTTCCAATAGTGTCATCAGAAGTATGGTTGTCTTCATCATTATTTGAAGTATCGTCACCGTTATCAGGTTGTTCTCCATTATCTACATCATAATCTGTATTTGAACCATCATTTTCAGAAGGTGGATTAGGAGTTGTATCGTCATTATTAGACTCCCCATTAGTATTTCCCGGGTTATCATTAGATTGACCGTCGTCCTCATTCTGACCACCTGTTAAATCTTCTAATTCCCAAGCAGATGTTGTGCCAGACAATTCGAATGACGCGATCAACATTGGTTTGCCGTTAGGACTCCCTTCAGCACTTTCAAAAGTAATGCCCTCAGGTGAAATATCTTTATTATCTGGGTCGTATAAATATTTCACAAAATACGGTTCATTAGGATTTGTAATATCATAAATCATAATACCACCAACACGTTCTAAACCGACAAAGGCATATGAATGACTACCTACTTTACCAACGACCACATTTTCAGCTTCTGGACCTTTATCATCACTTCGGTCATCTACTTTAATGTCATCGGCTGATTCATAATTAGCATTAAAGCGTTCAGGTAACACGTCTAAAACGCGTTGCTCAATATCGCTGCCACTGTCATAAATCATTTCTAAATCAGAAGCTCTTAAAATAGAGAATGAACGACCACCATAAGATACAAGCGCATTGTATTTACCATTTGCATCTTTAAACGCATGCGATGTTGTAACTTTCAAACGACCCAATTGTTCGTCATCAAACAAGCCATTCTCCACCATATCATCTAGTTCTGCTTGCGTGTAACCTTGATAATAACGTGCATCCAATTGAATATCATCTTTCAATTTCTTCACACGTTTTTCTTCAGAATAACCCTCATAATCTTGAGAATCGCCTTCATTCGCAATCAATAAATAGGTTTCGCCATTGTAGTCATACGTATCGATGCCATCTGGTTGTAACAGTCCTAATACTGGCACACGGCGCAACTCAGATTTACCATCTTCATCTGATGCATCCATTGCATTTTGTGCTAGTGAATGATCTTTGTAAGGTAACCCTTTCACTTGAACGATTTGTCCTTTTGCGATATCAACCTTTGCAATGGCACTGACTTCCTGTAATGTTACATAGGCATATTTACTTTGACTATCTACCGCAATATATTCTGGTTCAATATTCAAGTAAGCATCTTCCGAATTATGACCTAACGCACGAATACCTTCTTGATGTTCTTTCGTGAACATTGCTGTACGCACATTATTGTCAGTCACATTAGCTGGGCCACCTGTCACATCAATGACTGACACAGATCCTGGTGGGTTAACAGTGTAATCGTCGCTCGGTTCCCCTTCATTAGCTACTAATAAATATTTACCATCTTTAGAAAAAGTGACCATATCAGGAAGACTGCCTACCGTCACATTATTGATGTAATCACCATTTGAACCATAGAATACAACATGTCCTGGATTCGTCTTATCCACTGCTGGCGCAGACACGGCTACATAGTCTCCACTCGGATGTACCGTTACACTTGTTAAATCACCCGCTTCAATTCCATTATCTTGTAGATAAATACGCTTCACTAAATTAATTGCGCCATCTTTTCCAGGATGTTTCACATCAATAATATCCAATGCTTCTTTATCGCCATTTACCGAATACGCATAGCCATTCTTCGGATTGTACTTCACAATTTCTGTGCCACCATTCCCGAAATCCGCGCCACTTGTATAACGACCTTTATGCGTAATATTTAACTGATCTTGACCAGTTCGAGATGCATTCTTTGTACGTTGTGCTGACGTCCATTCAGGCGTTGTAGATAGAATCGCTTTTGGTTGTCGGTCTTGCATGTTCGCATCACGTTGTAACGCATTAAAGAGCACTTGTTTTTGTTTTGGAGACATGTGCTTCATTTGTGTTTGAGGTAAGTCCGAAACTGCTACATCACTCTCTTCTGCAGCAGTTACTTTATTCATTTCTTCTTTTGAAAAAGGTTGAGCGTTAGTACGTGTCGCATTAATATTTGAAACTTCTTCAGATGACGTTACGTTGGATTGAGATACCTCAGAATTTGCTTTTTGGTCAGTTTGTTGTGTCGTATTACTTTTTTCTGATTGTTTGTTTTCAGTAGTTGATTGGGTTGAATTTTTAGTTTCTTGTGTAGTTGCTTTTTGCGTGTTGCTTTGTGAAGATGTTTCTTTAGTTTCATGTTGAGGCTGTACTTCAGTTTGTGATTGTTCTTTTTTAGATTGAACTTCAGTAGTTGATGTCTCTTGTGTCATTACTTCTTGTTTAGAGATGGGTTGTGTCTTTTCCTGTGTAGGTTGTTCAGTCGAAATTTTTTCTTGTTTCATTACATCATCAGATGCTTTATTTTGTTGTGTTTTTTGTTCTTCTTTAGAATGTTCTGATGCTTCATTACTTTGAGTATCATTATGTATAACTTCGTTTGACTCAGTATCCGATTCGTTTGACTGCGTTTCCTCAGTAGAAGAATCCTCGTTAGTCTTTGTCTCTTGTGTAGCTATCGTCTTGTTTTGTGGTTGTTCAACACGTTGCGTTGAGGCTTCATGACTCGGTTGATCTTCAGTTGATTGCGCTTGTTCCATTGATACCTTTTCAGAAGTGTTAGTCTCATTACTTTCGGTAGCAGACGCTTGGCCCCCACCTAAAAATAATAAACTCCCAACTAATATAGATGCCGCTCCGATAGAGTATTTACGAATTGAAAACGACTCACGCTTATTCCCTAACTGCTTCTTATCCATAAAAAATCCCCCTGTAAGATAAAAGTGTATACACCACCATCTTACAAGAGGAATATTTATGGATTATTTGGAGTGAGTAAAGAAATGGTAAAGTGCAAATAATCACACTCACAACAATTTAATACAATTATTCTACACTAGAATAACTCACTATAATACTTAACTCACCTTCAAATTTAATTTCATTATCTTCAGTTGTCAAAATAAAATGTTTACCTTTTTCTATTTCAAAATTTTCACCATCAATATTAATTTTACCATTACCTTCTATTACTGTTATTAAGCAATAGTCATGTGGTTTCTCATAATCTAAAACACCTTGTATATCCCATTTTTCCACAGTAAAGAATTCATTAGATACAAATTGAGTAAATTTCTGACCGTTTCTATGTTTCTCAATAGGTTCTGTGTTAGGGTCTTGATTCGAAATATCAATAACATCTTTACTTTGTTCTAAATGTAGGTCACGCGTATTTCCATCTTTATCTTTTCTATCATAATCATAAATTCTATACGTAGTATCCGAGGACTGTTGTGTCTCTAGAATCATGATACCTGACTCTTCAGAAAGACTTTCAATAACTTCAAATAAAATATTAAAAATAAAAGGATAAAGCTTTTTAATATTGCCTGCTAATGGGTTATTTAAATACACTTTTTTAACGATTCTTAAATATGTTCTGCTAAAAGGTAAACTCTTTATCATTCATTAGAAGTTTGTAAGCTAAATTAATAATAGCCTTACTATCTTTTTCTATAATAGGATTTAGCATAGCCTGAATATATTTAATATCGTATTCTTGATTGTTTAATACATATCCCTTAGATTTAGCACTCTTGATTATTGTATTTTCAAATTTGTCATTCAAAATTTTTATATCGTTTCTAACTGTTCTATTGGACACATTTAGATACTCAACAATTTCATTAGCGCTTAAATATGTATAAGGATTGCTTAAAAATAATTTGATTAACTTCTTATGTCTTTCAATCATCCTCACACCTCCTTAACATTCTCCTTGTGCTTGATCATTTTAATATAATTTTATATTCCAGATTTGATAATAGTAATATACTTAAACTTCAGTGTTCATTATATAAATTATTCAATTGTGGAATGAGCTTCTAATCATACGTAATAAAATCCCCTTGTAAGATAAAAGTTTATCGACTTTTATCTTACAAGGGGATTAATTTCAATATTGATTATTAACTCTTTTTATAACTCATCGTATTTACTATTATTATTTTTACTTTTTTCAACAGGATATTTCTCAGCATTTTTCACTAGTTTTTTTCGAATAATGTCATTAATATCAAAATCTAAGTTGTCTGCTAACATATAACTATAAATCAATACATCTGCTAATTCCTCAGCTAGTCTTCCTTGTTTATTTTCTACTACTTCTTCTGGTGTTTTCCATTGAAATAATTCTAATAATTCAGCAGCTTCTAAACTGATAGATAAAGATAAATCCTTTTCATTATGAAATTGTCTCCAATTACGTTCATCTCTAAATTGATTTATTTCTTTTAATACTTCATGTATTTCATTCATCATTCTCACCTCGTGAAGCTTTTTTAAGTGCCTCTCTCAATTGGTCGTCTACAGCATAAATATATAGTCCATTTACCCCTCGAGTTAATAGAACGTTTAATTCATTTCTCAAAAGCATATCTGAATAATATTCTTTCGAACCGTCTTGCAATGTTCTTCTTTGAGTTACTTTCTTATTAGCACTGCAAGATTTGTCAAATACAATTTGTCCATCCCTATATTTAACTGAAGGACCAATAATAACTCCTGCATAATTCAAATCCAATCCTTGAATAGAGAAAGTTGAACCTATTTCATCTATTGTCTGTTCCTGCTCAACCCAAGGTAAATCTTTAACTTTTCTTTTAGGTTTTATTTGATAGTTCCAAGGCATTGACCAATTATCAACTTTTACTCTCCAATAATCTTCATCTTTAGGCGGTTTACTATTATATTTCCAATCAAATGTAGCAAGCATTCTTGATATACCACTATCTGTATTTTGAGCTTTATTTTTTATCGCAACCTCTAACTCATTAGGTGAATCAAATACTTTAATTTCATAGCCTTTACTGTCTTTTGGAAGTTTGTTTATAGTTTGATTATCAATTAAATTTCTTATCCAATTGAAAGTAGTTTCATCACTATTGATACGCATTTGATTTCTTAATATAACTCGATTATTTATATTTTCCGATTGATTATAGTATTTTTCTAACTGTTCTTCTTCCCATATTTGTCCAGTTGTTAATACTTGCTTTAAATCTAATACAATAACTACGACTTTAGCTCTTTGTAATAAATCATCTAAATGATTTTTTCCTTGATAACTCTGCTGTCCTTGCGTTAGTAGCAAATGTGCTTCATCAACTATTACTACATCTACTTTATTCTCTGGATTATGGCTATTGATAAAGCTAGTTGGTTTTCGTACTATTTTATTAAATTTACTAGAAATCCCTAGTTTTTTAGCTATTTGATCATAAATAGTTACATGTTCATTGTGATTTACTAAAAGATTTATATCTAAATTCTGATTTAAATCTAAGTTATACTTACCTAGTTCGTATAATAATGTACTCATTAGTACAGTTTTACCTGACCCTGCTTCACCTTCAACAATTATCAATTGACTCTCTTCATTTGATAAAATTGCTGCTTTAATTTTATTTAATATCTCCTCTTTTGCATTTATTTGTTCTTGAGTTAATTTGTGAAATGGAGAAGCTTTAAATATAGCAGAATCTTTTATTATACTTTCAATTGGGAATAAAGCCCCATTCTTTTTATGTAGTGATTGCCAAATATTTGAGAAAATTTCATCTAATTTTTCAGAAGTATAATATTCATTTTGTTGATTAGTCCTACTGTTATGCACCATTGAAATATTATCTACACTGAGCAAATATTGCATGAGTCTATTTTCAATATCTAGCGTTAATGACTTATTAAATAATTCATGACCAATGACATACATTGAAGAATTATCTGATTCTGAAAATTCTTCCCAAAATGCTTTGACTTTTGTATCCGCATTAAGATGCTGTCTTGTCCTACTTTTAATATCTCCAGTCTCACCAACATAAACTTCAAAATCATTTTTCTCTTTTTTATCATTTATTATGTAAACTGTTGGATATCTTAGTAAAAACTTTCCATCTTTAGATGTTTCCCATTTTTGCACTGATTCATTTAGTTTGTCTATTGAATATTTTATATTTTCAATTTTTAATAATTGTCCCATCTCATCACCTATATAGCATATCGTCTGATAATCCCATTTTATCAATTTTCGGACTAATTTTATCAAGTTTTCACCAAATTTTATATATACAAACCGAAATTCAAAAGAAAAAGAGATTTCTACACTAAGTAAAAATCTCAACTACTATTCAATTAAGTTTAATGAACTTAACATTATATTTTAAATTATACTGAAAGCGTGAGCTTCATTTAGCTTTATGTATGAGGATCAACTCATAAGATTAAATAAAAAGTTTGATACATAGGTTTCTAGAAAAGCTGCAATAATGATTAATGGTAATGCGATCAATACATAGGATTTGATTACATTGATTAAGTTAACTTTTATCGCGTAGTTTTCTTTTTTACTTTTCCTAAAGAGATTGGTAAACCGACGTGTGATGGCTTTGTTTAGCATATACAACGCACTTGTTAAAATACAAAAGCCCATGATTTCAAATGTATAATGTGGGATAAATGCTATACTCCCTATCAACCCTTTATGTAAATCAAAGCTCAGAAGAAAGCCTAATAGAATTCCGGGCATAATAATGGTAACCACTAGATTAATCAAATAAAGATAAGGTATAGGTAGTAAGGCTAAGATAAACATTTGTAGTGGAACTCGGAAACCATTATTAACGATATACTTCCAAACTTTTTCAAGTCCTTTAGTGTTGCCAATTTTTTCACTCGCATTTCCCATATTTTTCAAGTCATTGAAAGATGGATGAACAAAATAACAGAATATCGTAGTAATGATTAAACAAATGGTAGCAACTACAAAGATTTTCACGGCACGTTTAATAATTTCCAAATCGAATGATTTTAGCATAAGCAACCTCTCTTTTATCTCTTATACTAACAAACATAACATGAGCCTGGGACATAAATAATAGGATGATGCTATTTTGCAAATTCGCAGTAGCTGACTAAACTGAAAAGGTGCTTAAATCAAGCTTTTTCCAGTTTTAGTCATCCTTGCGGGGGGTGGGACGACGAATTTAAAAAGAATTCTGTCCCACTCCCCCTATAACTATTTCTAGCAAAGGAGTCAAAATATATTTAGCAGTCTTATTTAAAGAATTTTTCTACTATCGTTTTAGACGCTATGCCCTTTTCAAAGGTACAGAAACGATTGTAAAAGGCTTTATATTTCTCTCTATATTCTTCTTGTATGTCATCAATATTTTTTATTGCTTCGATTAAGCCATCATTTGTTTTAATTTGTGGACCTAGTGCTTCTTTTTCAAAATTAAAATAAAAGCCACGTAATCTGTTCTTATAAAATTCTAAATCATAGGTGAAGAATAATAATGGTTTCTTTGTATTTGCAAAATCAAACATGACTGACGAATAGTCTGTGATGCATATATCTGTAATTAAGTATAGATCACTGATTTCAGGATATTTGGTACCATCGACGACAAAATCATTTAGTGATTCACTTAAATTTAACGCGTTACTAATAATAATATGTGGGCGTAAAATGAGAATATATTCATCCCCAATACTTTCCTTCAATCTTTGTAAGTCAAGTTTTAGATTGATGATGTGTTTTTTGGCTTTATTAATTTCATCATCTCTAAATGTCGGTGTGTATAAAATGATTTTTTTATTACTTTCAATACCTAGTTGAGCTTTATATGATTTTTCACCAATTACCCACACTTTTTGATTTTCCTTTTTTAAGAAGTTGGGACATTTTGATCTTTTTAACTCATCCACATATGTTAAGTAACTATCGATGTCATACGTATTAATTCTAAAAGATAAATTACAACCTTTCATCGTGAAATAAGGTGTAAGTGACACTATATTACCGTTAAACTCAGTAATAATTTCACCTTTTAATAGCTTTTCCGCCATTATTCTAGGATTTCCGATTTTTATTCTTAAATTCTCCGATGATTCTAGTACTTTAATACTTAAGTAAATATCTATAATATCCTCATTTTTGTATTCATACTTCATGAATTCTATCAAATCTTTATAGATTTCTATCGAAAAATTATAAGTAGATGCATTTTTCGTCTTTCCAATTTCTTCATGATTGATATTTACGAATGTTTCTCTGTCAGTCAGCCTCGTTTTTATTGATAGTTGCACAGTTTCTAATGTGAAATTCAGTATCGCAAACTGACCTTTTATACACGCTGCAGTGTTGTTTATTTTAATATTATCAATATGTCTTCTTGAAAAATATTTTTTTAAATCAACCTCATCCAATGATAAATGTAAATCCCCATTAGTGTCTTCCACATCTATTGAATTAAATTCGTTTTTTATGTAGAGCTTTTCAATCTTATTAATAGGATTCTCAAAATAGATATGTAGTATTGATCCATCATGTTTAATAGTTTGCAATTAAACCCCTTCTTTCAGCTAAAATCAAATTCCTATAATATTACAGTGTTTTTTTTTATTATTTTTTTAATTATTTATAAATACATCTACTTTCGAACGGTAATATACTTTACAATATAAATGTAATATTTAATAGTAACTAAAATATATATAAATCGTTATTTATTATATTGCAATGCATGTAATTGCTTTTAATGTTTTTATAAATATATTTTTTTATATGTAGTACAATTTAAAGGGGTTAGTAAAGTGAAAAAGTTAATTTTAATTTTCAACAGTGTCTTATGTTTAATGTTTTTAATTAAATATAGACAACTTAAGAAAGATCACCATTTTTACTTAACAAACATTGAATCTGAAGATGATAAATTGAATGAAATGGGCATGTATAAAGATAAAGATGGAAATATTTATCCAATAGAAGAGGCAATTGAATGAATCAAACAGTTTAATTAATCTCACTTATACATAACTAAGTTTTGAAGATTATTAACTTTTATTCCAATAAAAAAGGGAGTTGAACAGAATTCATATTGAATTCGTTGTTCAACCCCCGCAAGGATGACTAGAACTGAGAAAAGTTTAATTTAAGTGACTTCTCAGTCCATTCAGCTACTGCGAATTTGTAAAATAGCACCAATATATTTTTTATTCCCAAGCCTTATTGTAATTTATTCAGGTCTAGGGTTACGTTTCATTTTTACGTATTGAGAAATACTGTACAATACGATACCGAACCAAATGAGTGCGAACGTAACTAATTGTTGTGCATCAAAATGTTCTTTAAAGGCGAAGATACCTAAGAAGAACATGATTGTTGGACCAACGTATTGTATGAATCCTGTTAGAGATAACGGAATACGTTTGGCACCCGCTGAGAATAAGATTAATGGAATGGCAGTTACTGCACCTGAGAACATTAACCAGAATGTGTCCATATTCAAACCTACTGATGATGTTCCACTATTCCATAAATAAATCATATATATTAATCCGGCTGGCGCTGTAACGATACATTCAATTGCAATACTGCTAATGGCTTCAATTTTAACAATCTTCTTCAACAAGCCATAAATACCGAATGAGAATGCTAACATTAATGAGATGACTGGGAATTCTCCAACGCGAATCGTCATATACAGAACTCCGATTGTCGCAAAGATGATTGCTAGCGTTTCAAATTTATTGAATCTCTCTTTTAGGAAAATGAACGCCAATAATATACTTACTAATGGGTTAATATAATAACCTAAACTAGATTGAAGTACGTGTCCATTTGACACAGCCCAGATGAACGTTCCCCAGTTGATTGTGATCACATAACCAGCAATAATAATGACGATTAGTTCAATTGGATGTGAGAATAAATGTTTTAAATCACGTTTGAACGTTTGTGATTTCTTTAAAACTACGATCATTAGTATCATAAAGATCATAGATAATACAATGCGGCAAGCTAAGATTTCAAATGCACTAACGCCACCAATTAATTTCCAATAAATTGGCAAGATACCCCATAATACATAAGCACCTAACGCATATAGAATCCCTTTTTTAAATTCAGTATCGGAATTCATCCTAACCCTCCTTACGGTATAACCCTGGAAATATGTTTTAATTAATAAAACTATGGTACCAATAGTTAAGAAAGTTACGTATATAAACTGCTCAAATTATTCAAATTCTTAGTAATTTAGGTTGAATTTATTTAAATTTAGACACCCGCACCTCTAACATCACACAACCCGAAGTCTACCTTTTCGCCAAACAAAAAAGAATCAGCGCCTAGAAAGTTGCTGATTCTGACATAAATATTGATATTCAATTATCCACCAAAGAATAAATCGACAATATCACTCGTTCTATTATTATTTGTTTTATAAAATTCTGTATAACCACAATTTTTACAAGTTATTGTTTTAAAGTTGTTATGCTGCACATCAAACATCTTAGATAGTCCAGATCCTGTTGCTGATAATGTTCCTTCTTCCACTTCTGTATGTCGACATTTCACACATCCGTTCCCTGTGTTTCCAGTCATAAACAACATTCCTTATATTGTTTCTAACTTGTTATATAACCTGTTTCCTATCATTTAATCTTTAAATAAGTAATAACTTATTGCGCATTTAAAATGTAATTAATGACATTTTTTCATTGCCATATTCAAACATTTTCAATGGAATTTCTCACATAATTATCATAAGTAGAAGTTTCTTACATTGGACTTAAATATAGTTGTGAGACTCTCACCATGACCTTGTCACAATTACTGTGACAAAGTCGCATTTTCTTTGTGTTGTATACGCTTTCCTGTGCCATTACAATTGAATTATCAAATCAGAAAAAAAAAGAGGTGTAGTTATGGCTCAAACAGAGACACAAGAGAAAAAAGGTCTCGGCCGTAAAGTTCAAGCGTTTGGTTCATTCCTTAGTAGTATGATTATGCCAAACATCGGTGCGTTTATCGCATGGGGCTTTATTGCTGCGATTTTCATTGATAATGGTTGGTTCCCTAACAAAGAATTATCTCAATTAGCAGGACCAATGATCACATACTTAATTCCATTACTTATCGCATTTAGTGGTGGTCGTTTAATTCACGACTTACGTGGCGGTATCGTTGCAGCAACAGCAACTATGGGTGTTATTGTTGCATTACCAGAAACACCAATGTTACTTGGTGCAATGATTATGGGACCACTTGTTGGTTGGTTAATGAAGAAAGTTGACCAATTCTTACAACCTAGAACACCACAAGGCTTTGAAATGTTATTCAATAACTTCTCAGCAGGTATTCTAGCATTCATTATGACAATCCTTGGCTTCAAATTATTGGCGCCAATTATGCAATTCATCATGCACATCTTATCTGTAGCAGTTGAATTCTTAGTACACTTACACTTATTACCAATCGTAAGTATCATCGTAGAACCAGCTAAAATTTTATTCCTTAACAACGCGATTAACCACGGTGTATTCACACCTCTTGGTACTGACCAAGCTGCAAGTGCAGGTCAATCAATTTTATTCGCAATCGAATCAAACCCTGGACCAGGTATCGGTATCTTATTAGCGTACATGATCTTCGGTAAAGGCACAGCGAAAGCAACTTCATATGGTGCAGGTATCATCCACTTCTTCGGTGGTATTCATGAAATTTACTTCCCATATGTATTAATGCGTCCATTATTATTCATCGCTGTTATTTTAGGTGGTATGACTGGCGTAGCAACTTACCAAGCAACTGGTTTCGGATTCAAGAGTCCAGCTTCACCAGGTTCATTCATCGTGTATTGTTTAAATGCACCTAAAGGTGAATTCTTACACATGGTATTAGGCGTATTCTTAGCAGCACTTGTTTCATTCGTAGTTGCAGCATTAATTATGAAATTTACTAAAGAACCTAAACAAGATTTAGAAGCAGCAACAGCTAAAATGGAATCTACTAAAGGTAAAAAATCTAGCGTGTCTTCTAAATTAACTGGTGCGACAACTGGTACTGGCGCAGCTGGCGTAGTTGCTAACAAAGCTGATGATGAAGATAAAAAAGATACTTCATCAGAGGATGAAGAAGAAGACTTACTTGATAACTACAACACTGAAGACGTAGACGCTCACGACTATAGCAACGTAGACCATGTTATTTTCGCATGTGATGCGGGTATGGGTTCTAGTGCAATGGGTGCAAGTATGTTACGTAATAAATTCAAAAAAGCAGGCATTTCAGACGTTAATGTTACAAATACTGCTATTAACCAATTACCAAATAATGCACAACTTGTTATTACACAAAAAACATTAACAGACCGTGCAATCAAACAAGTTCCAAACGCAATTCATATCTCAGTGGATAACTTCTTAAATTCTCCACGTTATGAAGAGTTATTAAACAACTTGAAGAAAGATCAAGACAAAGCATAATTAAATAGTTTGGGAGTCGAACATATTATTTCTATCACTTATGTTAAGACTCCTTTCAAGGGGGGACACACCATGTTAATGAGTACACGTGAAAAGGAAATCATTGAACTGCTAATTAAGTATTACGGTCAATACGTCACGATTTATGAAATTGCTCAACAACTTGGCGTGTCCTCTCGTACTATTCATCGTGAATTAAAAGGGATTGAAACCTACCTCCAAGGCTTCAATATGACACTTGAACGGGCAAATAAAAAAGGGATTAAGTTATCTTGTGATTATGACCAGATCCGACTGTTAAAACAAGAAATGGCACAACACGATACCATTGACTTGTCTGTTGAAGAACAAAAGGCAATTATTCTATATGCGCTCATTCAATCAAAACATGCTGTTAAGCAATACAGCTTGGCTCAAGAAATTGGCGTATCTGTTCAGTCATTAACCAAATTGCTTGATGACCTAGAGAATGATCTCGCTAGCTATCAACTTATCCTTTACCGCAAGCGTGGTGAAGGGGTATATCTTGATGGCCCCGAATCAAAGAAACGTGAGTTCTTAAGTCAATTGATGGTCAACAACTTGAATAGTACAAGTGTTTACTCGGTTATCGAGAACCACTTCGTCTATCAATCGATTAATCAATCACAACAAGCTTTAGTCGACCTTGATAGCATATTTAAGATTGAACGTATTTTAATGGATTACCTAGGCCAATTACCTTATACCTTAACAGAATCGAGTTATCTGACCTTAACCGTCCATATCGTGTTAAGTATTGCACGTATTCAAAATGGTGAATATGTATCGATTAATGAAGATATTCATAATTCTGTAAAAGACACATTTGAACATCAAATTGCCACAGAAATTGCGAAACGTATAGAGACACTATACGACATCGACTTTAACCAAGCGGAAGTCACTTTTATAACAATTCATTTACGTGGTGCAAACCGTCGAACAACCTCCAAGATGTTTGAGAATAATGAATTTGACGACCGTAAAATACAAGCATTTGTAAATCGTGTAGAGCGCTTATCAGGCCAATCATTCGAAGACTATGCAACGCTTGTTCATGGATTATCATTGCACATTAATCCAGCGATTAATCGTTTGGAAGCAAACATTGAAACGTACAATCCACTCACCGAGATGATTAAGTACAAGTATCCTCGTCTCTTCGATATTGTACACAAGGCCATCGATCAGACATGGCCAGAGTTAGTCTTCCCGGATAGTGAGATTGCCTTCATCGTTTTGCATTTTGGTGGCTCCTTGAAAAGTCAGTCCACCCAACTACTACATGTTTTAGTTGTCTGCAGTAGTGGTATTGGAACAAGTCGATTGTTGACAACACGATTACAACAATCTTTTAATGAAATAGAGAAGATTACACAAGCGTCCGTCAGTGATTTGAAAATGTTAAATCTAGAGGATTACGATGGCATTATTTCAACGGTTAAATTGGATATCACAACGCCATTTATTACCGTCAATCCATTGCTACCAGAATCCGATGTAGCGTATGTAGCATCATTCTTAAAGACAACCGAGCATATAGCGAAACAACATGAAGAGAACGAAATGAAGCATTCGATTCAAGACCCTGATCAAGTGGTCATGAACATCGAACACGGCTTATCATTGTTGAACTCTATGCAATTTGAATACAAAGATGTAACTATTTGGAATCATTATTTAGCTGACTATCTTGAGGAACATGGCGTCATTGCGCCGAATAGTCAGACGTCATTCGCTGAGCTGTTGCAAGATAAATTAAATCAGAATCCTGGTTGGATATTGCAACCCTATCCCGTTGCGATTCCACATATGAAGAATGATTTAATATTACGCCCCCTCATTTTAATCACGATATTAAATGAAAGTTTGGGCATGCAAAGTACTCAAAATGACCTTTTCAAAATTAAATATATGGTTAGCCTATTCATCCCAAATAATGATGAAATGGCACAACTTGTTGGGGAATTATCTGCTGAATTAGGACATCATCTCGAGCAAATTGATGACTTCATGCAAGACCCTGACGCTATGAAACACATATTGAGAGATAGCTTTTTAAAACGAATTCACAACCAATTAACTTAGGAGTGTATAAAATGACTGAATTATTTAGTAATGACAATATCTTTTTAAACGTATCTGTAGGAAGCCAAGACGAAGCAATTGAAAAAGCTGGTCGTGCTTTAGTAGATAACGGTTCTGTAAACGAAGCGTATACCCAAGCAATGAAAGAACGTGAACAACTTGTTTCAACATTCATGGGTAATGGTTTAGCAATTCCTCACGGTACTGACGAAGCTAAAGGTGATGTATTAGCATCAGGTTTAACATTACTACAAATTCCTGAAGGCGTAGATTGGAACGGCGAAACAGTTAAAGTTGTTGTTGGCATCGCTGGTAAAGATGGCGAACATTTAGACTTGTTATCTAAAATCGCAATTACATTCAGTGAAGAAGAAAATGTTGATCGCATCGTCAACGCTAAATCTGCTGAAGAAATTAAACAAGTCTTCGAGGAGGCTGACGCATAATGAAAGCTGTACACTTCGGAGCTGGAAATATTGGCCGTGGATTCATCGGCTATATTCTTTCAGATAACAACATTGATGTAACATTTGCAGACGTTAATGAGGAAATTATTAATGCATTAGATAATGAAGGCGCGTATAACGTTATTCTTGCTAATGAAGAAAAAACAACAACACGCGTTACTGGCGTTAGTGCGATTAACAGTGGTCAACCTTCAGATGAATTGAAACAAGCAATTCTTGAAGCTGACATTATTACAACTGCAGTTGGTGTGAACATCCTTCCTATCATTGCGAAATCATTTGCACCAGTCTTAAAAGAGAAGGAAAATCACGTTAATATCGTAGCGTGTGAAAATGCGATTATGGCGACTGATACGCTTAAAGAAGCAATCTTAGACATCACTGGTCCATTAGGTGATAACATTCACTTCGCGAACTCTGCAGTTGACCGTATTGTCCCACTTCAAAAGAATGACAATATCTTAGACGTTATGGTTGAACCTTTCTTTGAATGGGTTGTTGAAAAAGACGCTTGGTACGGTGAAGAGTTAGAACATATTAAATATGTTGATGATTTAACACCTTACATCGAACGTAAATTATTAACAGTTAACACTGGTCATGCTTTATTAGCATATGCTGGTCGCTTCTATGGTAGAGATACTGTATTAGATGCTGTTAAAGATGAAGCTATCGTTGCAGATTTACGTCAAGTATTAGGTGAAACAAGCGAGTACATCGTTGATAACTTCAGTTTCACTAAAGAAGAACAAGCGGCTTATGTTGAGAAGATTATTGGTCGTTTCGAGAATCCATACCTTTCTGACGAAGTAACACGTGTAGGTCGTGGAACAATTCGTAAAATCGGTCCTAAAGATCGTATTATCAAACCTTTATCTTATTTATATGAAAATAATTTACGTCGCAAAGGCTTATTAAAAGCATCAGCGTTATTATTAAAATATGATGATATGAACGATAAAGAAACAGTTGAAATGCGTGAATACATTGATGCACACAGTGTAAAAGCATTCTTACAAGAATATGCGAAAATCAATGACCGTTTAGCAAATGAAATTGTAGCTGTTTATGAAGAATTGTAATTCATTACTTTAACAATTTAATTACCTTAACAGGTAAATTAAGTTACTTAAATGTTTGATAGTAATTTAATGTGTGCAGTTTACACAATACTGCGTATTGTTGCTACTCGCTTGCTCTAGGTATAGCCTGAGACAAGTTGTTTATAATTGAAAAGAGTTAAATCACTTTATAAACCTTTTTCAAAGTCTTGTAGGTTGTGATTTAACTCTTTTTTTATTTAGTTTTTGTCTCAGTGCTAATGCTATTCCTAGTAGCATCTCGCAGCCAATACTTAGTATTTTTAACAAATGAGGTTTATACCTTTATTAATATATTTATTTTAATGGTTTAATCGCTACGCTAATTAATAAGTTACATAAATAACACATTAAAACTCCCAGCAACTTTGACGAGCCTGGGGGATTTTTCATGCTAATAATGCTAGTTACGTATATATAATTCTTTTGTATAATTTATAATCAAATCGCTAATGTGTTAAAAAGTATAGATTACCAATGTATTTTACTAAGAAAAGATAATAATCGATCTTCCTTAATGATATATCGCTTTTGCAAAAGATACATCTGCACTTTCACCAATCACTTCCGATAGTGAAGGATGTGGTTGTATAATTCGAGAAATATCATTTAATGTACCGCCCGAAACCTTAATTCCCAAGATTTCACTAATTAAATCTGTCGCATGAGGTCCAACGATAAATCCACCTAAAATTTTACCATCCTGCTTATTCGCTACTATTTTAACCATTCCTTGTGTTTCACCTTTTAAGATTGCTTTAGGATTCTTCTGAAAAGGCGCAGTCGTCACTTCAACCTCATAACCCGCTTCTTGTGCTTGTAATTCTGATAAACCTACTGACGCAGATTCCAATCTTGTATAAATACATCTTGGTATATCCTCTTGATTTATCGGTTCTGGTTGTTTGCCTGCAATATATTCTGCCACATATTTACCATGTGCACTTGCAGTATGTGCTAACTGATAGCCCGGCACTAAATCACCAATCGCATAGACGTGCTCGTAACTAGTTTCATAATGTTCATTAACTTGTAAACATTTGCCATTTTGTTCTAAATTAAGCGCCTTAGCAACTTGAACATTAGGTTGTCTCCCTGTCGCAAAGAGTAATGTTTCATATGGTATTTCTTTAGGGCCATCTTTTCCATCAATTTCCAAAGTCTTGGCATTTACTTTCTTAGTTTCTGAATTGGTGATGATGTTAACACCTTGTTGTTTCAAATAGGTTGATAGATGGTCGCGTATTTCTTTAATTTCACTAGATAGGATGCTATCGCCCTTTTCCAAAATCGTAACATCTACGTCTAAATCAGCCATTGATGAGGCTATTTCCGAGGCAATAACGCCGCCGCCAATAATCACAAGTTGTTTCGGCAGCTGTTCCATATCGAAAAATGTATCAGCTGTTTCAAAGTGCACTTGGTCTAGCCCTTCGATTGGTGGTACGAATGGCTTTGTTCCTGTCGCTAAGATAATATCTTTCGCGGTATAAATAGTTTGATCGACTTGAACTTTTAATCCTTCTAATACTTCTGCTTCCCCTTCAATAAAATCAACGTTGTGTTGTCTTAATGCGTCTCGAACATCATCAGTCACTGTCTTAACCACTTGATCTTTACGTTGTACGAGACTAGTTACATCAATGTCTATGTGATTCGTTTTAATTCCCCAATTGTTTGCAGAATGAATATCTCTCACTTTAGCACCATATTCTAAAAATATCTTCGACGGTATACAACCTACATTGAGACATACACCACCAACGTGCTGTTTCTCAACAATCGCTACATCTTTGCCTAGTTGCGCTGCTCGAATTGCTGCAACATAACCTCCAGGTCCTGCTCCAATAACGATTAAATCATACGATTTAGACATCATTTGTACCCCTTTCACCTTTGAAGTTGTTTTCGTCCCTTAATACCCTTAGTTATGAACATAACCACTTGTCTAATATGTAAGCGCTTTTACATCCTTTCAATTTTATATTAGAGTTATATTTTTATAATTTCAAATAAACGTAAGTGACAGAATTTTTACTTTTTCAATAAAGGGCTTTGTGTTGTGCGAAAGGATTGGAAGTGTGGTTCGAGACATGAAAAGACCCCCAGCATTGTTTGTGTACTGAGGATCTTAATCAAATTAAATATATTTGTTATTAAAGAATTAAGAGATATGGATTTTCAATATATTTAGCTAATACTTTTAAGAAATCGGCAGCGCTCGCACCATCAAGAATTTGATGATCAAACGTTAAACTTAATGGAATACGTGATACTTGTTTAACACTATCTCCTTCAAGTACAACTTCTTTAGAAAGTGCACCTACACCTAGAATTCCTGTTTCACCCAGGTTAAGAATTGGTGTGAAATATTCGATGCCACTAGTACCCATGTTAGTAATTGTAAAAGTAGCACCTGCCAGTTTAACATCATTTGTATTACCATCACGTACCGCTTCTGCTGAAGATTTAATCTCTTTAGCTAAAGCACCAATACTTTTAGTGTCTGCATTATTTATAACTGGTACCATTAACCCTTCGTCGAGTGACGTTGCTACACCTAAATGAACATCATCATATTCTGTAAGTTGACCATTTTCATATCGAGCATTCATTGCACCATAATCTTTAAGTGCTAAGACGATGGCTTTAGCTAGCAATGCTGTGACAGTCAATTTAGTATCTTGATTTGCATTTTCAAGTTTAGCTGATAGTTTGTTTTTGAAATCTAACAAACGGTCAGCATCCACTTTACGATGTAACGTAAGTTGTGCTGTTTCGGCCAAGCTTTGACGCATATTCTGTGCTATACGCTTACGCATTGGATTTAGTCCTTCACCGACATTAGCACTGTTAAATTTAGTGTTCTTATCCTCTTTAGATTGCATATCCTCATTTTTTGCTTCAATATCATATCCTTGCTCTTCTACACGTTGAATATCTAATTTTGTTATACGATTATTACCGCCTGTACCTTGAATTCTAGTGATATCAAAGTTTTTATCCTCTGCCATCTTGCGTGCAAGTGGTGATATAAAGATACGTTTACCATTTTGGGGTTCAACATTATTAGACTTATTTGTATCTTCATCATGATTACTATCATCTTCATTATCAGAAGTTGTATCGTTGGTTTGTTGCTCTTCATCGTCTGATTGTGAGTTATTGGATTCTTCATTATCATATTCAGTCGTACTACTTGATTCAGTACTTTCCCCTTCATCACCTATAATACCAAGTACAGATTTAACTTCAGTTTCTTCTCCGGCTTGAACTTTAATTTCGAGTAATATACCACTAGCTGGCGCTTCAACGTCTTGAGTCAATTTCTCAGAACTAATCGTACATACACTTTCACCTTGTTCAACCACATCTCCCTCTGCTTTAAACCACTCTTCGACTGTTCCTTCTTTCATTGTCATACCGAGTTTTGGCATAATAATATTTTCGCTCATCGTTCAACACCTCCTTGCCTATGAATTAACTTTTTTCAAGTCTTCAATTAGTTCAGATGCGACATCTAATACTTTATCTACATTTGGTATATAGGCTTGTTCAAGGTTTGCTGCGAATGGAACTGGTGTATCCGGTGCAGTGACTTTCTTGATTGGTCCGTCTAAATAATCAAAACCAATATCACCAATAACAGATGCAACATCTCCCGCTACATTACATTGTGGATTTGATTCATCAATCACAATTAAACGACCTGTTTTCTTCACTGATTCTAGAACTGTTTCTTTATCCCATGGTGACACAGAACGTAAATCAATAACTTCAACTGAAACGTTATCTTCTTCTAATTTGTCTGCTGTTTGTTCAGCTACTGCCACCATTTTACCGATTGCAACAATTGTTAAATCATCACCTTCACGCGTCACTTTCGCTTTTCCAATTTCTATTGTGTAAGGTTCTTCAGGCACATCACCTTTTTGTCCTAATAATGTTTTATCTTCTGAAAAGACTACTAAGTTATCATCTTGTACTGCTGCCATTAATAAACCTTTAGCATCATAAGGATTAGAAGGAACGACTACTTTTACACCAGGTATTGTTGCAAACATGTTATACAATGATTGAGAATGTTGTGCCGCTGCGCCTGCACCAGCGCCATGAACTGTACGTACAACTAATGGAATTTTAGCTTTACCACCAAACATGTAACGCATTTTTGCACCTTGGTTCAAAATAGGATCTAAACCGAATCCAATAAAGTCATTGAACATTAATTCTGCAATAGGACGCATACCGGTAGCTGCTGCACCTACAGCAGAGCTGAGTGTAATATGCTCTGCGATTGGTGTGTCAATAACACGATCTCGACTATATTTTTTCGCAAGCCCTTTAGTTACACCAAAAACGCCACCAAATGTATCGTCATCTTTAATATGTTCTACACCTGCACCACCTGAAACGTCCGTACCAATGAGAATAACATTATCATCTTGTTCCATTGATTGATCGATTGCTTCGTTAATTGCACCCATAAATGTTAACTTGCGTTCTTCACTCATAGTTATGACCTCCTTTTAGGCAAATACATCTTCGTGTAATGAATCTACATCTGGTAATTCACTTTCCTCTGCATATTTCACTGCATCTTCTACTGCTTGTTCAGCTGCTCGTTCAATTTCATTTAATTCTTCTTCTGTTAACCAACCTTCTTCAAGTGCTTGACGTTTAAAGTCTTCTGTTGCGTTTTTGTCCGCATTACGATCATTTGGTGATTTAACTTTTTGTTCGTCCCCTTCAAAATGACCATATTTACGATACGTGTCACACTCAATTAGCGTAGGGCCTTCACCATTTTTTGCTCGTTCTACAGCTTCTTGCGCTGCTTTATAAACTTCAACGACATCCATGCCATCCACTCTGACACCTGGCATGTTATAAGCTGAAGCACGCTCTGCAATTGTTTCTGAAGCACTGGCATAATCATGTGTTGTACCTTCACCGAATTGGTTGTTTTCACAAACAAAAATAACTGGAAGGTTTAAGATTGAGGCAAAGTTAAGGCCCTCATGGAAATTACCTTCATTGGCTGCACCATCACCAAAGAAACATACAGCAACATTCTTTTTACCTTGATTTCGAATAGAAATACCTGCACCAGTAGCAAGTCCGAAGCCACCACTTACGATACCATTGGCACCGAGCATTCCTTTATCTATTTCTGCAACATGCATGGAACCACCTTTACCATGACCAAGTCCATCACGTTTACCCATTATCTCCGCCATCATGCCATTAAGGTCACATCCTTTGGCAATTGCATGTCCGTGTCCTCGGTGTGTACTTGTAATATAGTCGTCGTCTTCAAGTTGTGACATTACACCAGTTGCTACAGCTTCTTCGCCTACGTATAAGTGAACAAAACCAGGAATCTTACCGTCACTAAAGATTTTATGCACCTTTTCTTCAAAATATCGAATTTCATTCATCGTTTTATAAATCCAACGTGCTTGTTCTTTTTCCATCGTTAGTTCCTCCTATCATTCATTGATTTGTTCTGTTATCACATATGAATGGCTTTTCCAAAGTATGCATCCGCGCTCTCGCCAATTGCTTCGGATAGAGAAGGATGTGGTTGAATGATGTTAGATAACTCATTCATTGTACCTTCTGAAGCTTTGACACCTAATACTTCACTGATTAAATCTGTAGCATGTGGACCAACAATAAAAGCACCTAAGACCTCTCCATATGCTTTATCACTTACAATTTTGATAAAGCCTTGTACTTCTCCTTTTACGAGCGCCTTTGCATTTCCTTGAAAAGAAGATTGTGTAACAGATACGTCATAACCCGCTTCTTTAGCTTGAGACTCAGATAAACCAACTGATGCTACTTCAAGACGAGTATAAATACAACGTGTAATATTGTTTGGAGATACTGGCGGTGGTTTTAATCCAGCCAAAGTTTCAACAACATGTAATCCATGTGAACTCGCTGAATGTGCAAGTTGATAACCCTTAACAAGGTCTCCAATAGCATATACATGATTAATTGTTGTTTGATAGTGTTCATCGACTTGTACAAATTTACCATCCATATCGATATCTAGATCTTCAGCTACCTTGATGTTCGGTTGTCGACCAGTTGCCACTAATAAAGTATCAAATGACACATCTTCATGATTATCCAAAATCACTTTAGAGGTTGTTACTTTAGATATCTTTGCGCCTGTTAAAATTCTTATACTTTGATTCTTCAAATGGTCCTTTAACAGTTCACGTACTTCTTCAATCTCGGTGAGAAGAATATCTTCATTAACTTCAATCATCGTAACCTCGACTCCTAAATCAGCCATTGAAGATGCTAACTCAGTAGCTATAACACCGCCACCAATAATTGCGAGTTGTTTAGGCAACGTTTCTATATCAAAAAATGTGTCTGTCGTTTCATACTTTATGTCATTTAATCCTTCAATAGGTGGAATAAAAGGTTTACTACCAGTTGCTAGAATAATATCTTTCGCTTGATATGATTGATTACCAACTTTAACTTCTAAATCTTTCGTTACAGTAGCTTCACCTTTAATGAAATTAACTTTGTTTTTCTTTAATAATTGCTTCACACCACCTGTGAGCGTGCTAACAATGTGTTGTTTCCGTTGTACTAATTTAGAGAAGTTTACTTTCATCCCTTGTGTCTCAATTCCCCAATCATTGGCCTTACGTATATCATGTGCTTTCGTTCCATGTTCGAGTAGTGTTTTAGAAGGTATGCAACCTACGTTTAAACAAGTCCCCCCTGCGTTTGTTTTCTCTACAATTGCAACCTTTTGACCTAATTGTGCAGCGCGAATAGCGGCAACATATCCACCAGGTCCTGCACCAATCACAATCAAATCATATGAGTCCGTCATCACTATCACCCACTTCCGTAAGATCGTATCGTTGTGCATCCCAAAATATTCTGTAAAAACATAGAAATGAGATATAGCATATTCTTAATGTAAACGTTTTCTCATTCCTTTAATTACATTCTATACTCATGATTCTGAATTTTCAAATAATTGTAAAATTAAATTTTTATATACTTATTTCTATCATTTCATATAAGTTTTATAAGATTTGGAAGATTATCTTGCTACTCACTCAAATAAAAAACCCTCTAACCACGTTGGATAGAGGGTTGTATTACGGTTGCAATTTCATTATTGCACCAAAGTTTTGTTGTGCGTTTGTGAATGTAATAAATGCAATGAGTTCAACAATTTCTTCTGTTGCTAAACTGTCTTTAAGTACTTTTATAATATTGTCGGAATTTGATCACCCATCTTAATAAAAACTTCTGTGAATCCTATGCAAACGGACGATTTTTCATCTTTAAGACTGCCGGTAGGTTGACCTTTAGCTTTACAGTACTGACAACCGTTCTTTTGCGCTAACATTCTTCTTAACTCTTCTTTTAATTCTTTGCTAAGTGCGCTGTCACTTTCTAACACATCACTTAGTTGTGTCCATAATTGCATTAATTCTTCTTGATGACCTAATAATTTTTGAAAGGGTGTATTACCATTGTTCGAAGACTCTATAATCGACATTTGTTATCTCCTTTTTAAACTAATGCGTCTTTAATCTTTTGCAGTCCTTTTATCATGATTTCACGTGGAACAGCGATGTTTATTCTGATATGTCCTTCTGCGTTATGAACGAATTGTTCTTGTCCTTCAATGATAACGCCGGCGTGTTTGATGAAATATTTAGCGATTGGTTCATCTATGTGTTTTGCTTTAATGTAATAGCTTAGATCAACCCATGCGAGGTAGGTTGCTTCTGGAATTTTAAATTCTGCATGTGGCAGTTCTTGTTCTAAAAATTGTGCTAGGTATTTAAAGTTATCGTCTAGATAATCATTCATAGCAGCTAACCAGTCTTCGCCCTTTTCATAAGCTGCCTGTGTCGCAACGGTACTTAATGGATTCTCAGAACTAAAGTGATGTAACTTCCATGTCTTTAATAATCTTCTATTCGGAATAATGATGTTTGAGAACATTAAGCCTGCTATATTAAATGCCTTACTTTGCGACATTGCGGTAACAATCTTATCGTAATCTGGCACTGCTTTAGCAAAAGGTACATGTGTTTGACCGTCACGTTTAATGTCGCAGTGAATTTCATCTGATATGATCCATACGTCATTATCGACCATAATTTGTCCCAATTGCTTTAATTCCGCTTCTGACCATACACGACCTGTTGGATTATGCGGATTAGCAAAAATACATAATTTAATATTTTCTGTTTCTACTTTTTGACGAACATCTTCAAAGTCGATTTCATAGTATCCATTATGATTTATCATCGGAGAATATACCGTCTTAATATTATTTTTATCACAAACCATTTTAAAAGGACCGTAGCTCGGTGTTAAAATCAACGCTTTATCGTCGTTGTCACAAATATAGCTTACAAGTTCAATTAAACCTGCAACAATCCCATGAGAAAATACAAGGTGATCTTGTGGAAATGTATAACCAAATCGTCGTTCTGTCCATGACACAAAAGCCTCATAATAATCTGTGCCAAATATGTTGGTATAACCTAGAATCTTTTTATCGAGTCTATCTCTTATCGCATCTAA